>NZ_JH591078.1:0-61801 GCF_000242295.1 Haemophilus sp. oral taxon 851 str. F0397 | reverse complement strand
TTTAAAAAAATGATCTTTTGATGGAAATATAAACGGATCTCTCAAAAGTGTGGTCAAAATTCGAAATTTTTATTAAAAATTAAGCCTCAGCTAAGATCTCCAAAATGCAGGCGTAAATAATGCTAAAAGCGTGAAAATTTCTAAGCGGCCGCATACCATTGCGATAGTTAAAATCCATTTAGCACTATCTGGAATGGCGATCATATTACTACTAACAGCACCTAATCCTGGCCCTAAATTATTTATGCTAGCTAATACAGCATTAAAGGCATTGAAAGGTTCAACGCCACAAGCAATGACGCCAAGTAAACAAATTAAAAATACTAAAATATAAGCCGAAAAGAATGCCCAAATACTACCTATCACTCTTTCATCTAATACATTTTTTCCCCATTTAATGGGATAAACCAAATTAGGATGGACTACGCGTTTGAGTTCTCGTTTTCCTTGTAGGTAAAGCACTAATACACGCGCAACTCTTAAACCACCACCAACCGATCCTGCACAACCGCCCATAAAAGATGCAGAGATTAACAATACGGGCACAAATGAGGGCCAAGCAGCAAAATCAGACGTAGTGTAACCAGTCGTGGTAGAAATAGAGACTGCCTGAAACAATACCTGCTCAAAATCTTGCCATGAAGTCTTAAAGTAACTATGTCCCCACATTACTAAAGTACAGACCACTACTAAAATAACTTGGATACTGATAAAAAAACGAAATTCAGGATCACGCAAATAAATTTTGAAGAAATTTTCACGTCCAATCGTTGAAAAAGCACGGAAATGTAAACCAAAGTTACAAGCAGAAACCAATAAAAATAAAACCGTAATTCCGTTAATCAATGGGCTATTAAAATAACCAATACTTGCATCATGCGTTGAAAAACCGCCAATGGAAACAGTAGAGAAACTGTGGGTAATCGCATCAAAAACACTCATTCCAGCTAACCAATAAGCTAAAGCACATGACAAGGTTAAAAAAAGGTAAATCATCCACAAAACTTTTGCAGTTTCTGTAATCCGTGGGCGAATTTTTTGTTCCTTCATTGGACCAGACATTTCTGCACGGTAAAGTTGCATTCCACCAATACCTAAAAGGGGAATGATCGCAATCGCTAACACAATGATCCCCATTCCCCCAAGCCATTGTAAAAACTGTCGGTAGAACAAAATTGCTTTTGGTAAATTATCCAATCCAGTCATCACGGTAGCACCTGTCGTCGTTAGGCCTGAAAAGGCCTCAAATACAGCGGATGACACCGTTAAATGTGGCGCATCAAACAACAGAAGCGGCAAAGTAGCCAAGCCACCAAGTACAAACCAAAAAGCTACAACGATCAAAAAACCATCACGGGATCGTAATTCTTGTTTATGGTGATGGCATGGCCACCAAAGCAATGTGCCCGCCGTCAAGCTCAACATAAACGCCTGCATAAATGCCTTGCCGCCACCATCGCCATAAATTAGTGCGACAAATGCTGGAATCAGCATTGTGCCTGAAAAACACATCACAAGAATACCAATAATTCGGATAATCGATAAAATATGCACTATTATTCGCCTGTCTCTAAAAGTTGGATGACTAATCTGCCCGCAGACTTTTCTGTTAATTCTGAAGAAAAAACATCAACTGTTTTTTCACTAATACCTAAAATCAAATGAATGTTTGCCTGAAAATCTTGAGATAAAATCTCAACCTGATATTTTTCACAAAGTTGTTGGACTAAATTTAGCTGGCCATAGTCACAATCAAGTTTGAAAGGGGTTCGTTCAACTTTAATTTCGCTTTCAATCAGCTTTAACGCTTGTTGAACGCCATTACCGTAAGCACGAACTAATCCGCCCGTTCCGAGCAAAATACCGCCATAATAGCGAACCACCACCGCACTGATTTCACCTAATTGACTACCTTGCAATGCGCTCAACATTGGCTTTCCTGCCGTTCCAGCAGGTTCGCCATCATCAGAAAAACCAAGTTGTAGAGAATCTGTTGGCTTGCCTGCTACGGCAGCCCAACAATGATGCCGAGCATTTGGATGTTCTTGTTTAATCTTTGCCCAAAAAGCTCTTGCGTCTTCTAAACCTTCGGTGTGCTGTAAATAAGTAATAAAACGGCTTTTCTTAATTTCTTCTTCAAAAATAACCGCACTTTTAGGAACGAGGTATTCCGCCATTTATTTTTTCAAGGTAATTTCAATGATACTAGTCTATCACTGATGACTGGGATTTGTCGAAATTTTGCCGTAAGTGCGGTATGATATGGCCCTGTTTTTCAAAAGAAAAAAGAATATGTCTGAAATTTTCGTCACACAAACCCTAGATACTTTAGGATTACGTTGTCCAGAACCTGTGATGCTTGTTCGTAAAAATATTCGTCATCTTAACGATGGAGAAATACTTTTGATTATTGCTGACGATCCTGCAACAACAAGAGATATTCCAAGTTTCTGTCAATTTATGGATCACACATTACTGCAAAGTGAAGTAGAAAAACCACCTTTCAAATATTGGGTGAAAAAAGGAAAATAAAAAAATCGGCCGTATTAAAGTGTGGCCGATTTTTTGAAATTTTTAAAGATTGCGTAAGGCTTCAATACGCTTTTCGAGTGGTGGATGACTCATAAAGAGTTCACTGCGTTTACCATTAATCATAAAGGCATTTAAAGAACCTTCGAGATTTTGTGGTTCGTGAAGTTGTTGCAAACGTTGCAATGCCATGATCATTTTTTCTTTGCCTACTAAACTTGCTGAACCAACATCTGCACGGAATTCGCGGTAGCGAGAGAACCACATTGCGATAATACTCGCAAGCACACCAAAGAGCATTTCCAATACCATCGAAACCAAGAAATAAATACCTGAACTGCGCGTTTCTTCTCCATTATTGTTACGAGAACTTGCCACCGCTGTTGCAATAACACGCGATAAGAAAATCACGAAAGTATTCAACACACCTTGCAATAACGCCATCGTCACCATATCGCCATTGGAAATATGGGAAATTTCGTGCGCTAAAACAGCTTCAGCTTCAGGCTCCGTCATGTTGTTTAATAATCCAGTACTCACTGCCACCAAAGAATTGCTTTTTGTCGCGCCTGTAGCAAAAGCATTCACATCAGGTGAATGATAAATCGCCACGTCTGGCATCGGAATCCCCGCTTTCTGCGCTTGGCGACTGACGGTATCAATTAACCAACGTTCAGTTTGATTACGAGGTTGAGTAATCACCTCTCCATCTACAGAACGTAATGCCATCGTTTTAGACAGGAATAATGAAATTAATGAGCCAGCAAAACCAAATAACAACGCCATAATTAAAATGCCGCCGGTGCTATTTCCTGCAATACCAGTCACACTTAAAATAATACCTAATACCAGCATTACAGCCATATTGGTTGCCAAGAAAAGAAGAATACGCATCATAATGTGTTCTCTCAAAGTTAGGGTTAAGTATTTCCTTAGTGGGGAAAATCCATAAAAAATTCAAGGTGTAATGTAAAATTTTTGTTATCAGCATACAAACAAAAAGTGCGGTCAATTCATCACTATTGTATTGTTATCAATCTAAATACGATATAATCCCAAAAAATAAACTACTCAACAAATTAAGGATCTTAAATGTATAGTAAGCAAGCAAGCAAGCAAGCAAGCAAGCAAGCAAGCAAATAGCATAAATTTCTTTTCTTTGCTGTCAATAGCAACCAATAAAAAAGAGGTGGCATAATGGCAGCGAAAAACAGCAACCTTTCTAAAGCAAAAACCGCCAAAAACGACGAGTTTTACACCCAATACCACGACATTGAAAAAGAAATGCAAGCCTACTTGGATTTCAATCCTGATGTGTTCAAAAATAAAACCATTCTACTTCCTTGTGATGATCCCGAATGGAGCAACTTTACCAAATACTTTGCCCAAAATTTCCAGCGTTTAGGTTTAAAAAAGCTTATCAGCACAAGCTTTGCCGCTACCAGCAAACCTGCGGGCTTTGCTTATCAACCCTCTTTATTTGAGCAAAGTGATGAACGTTTTGATCCAGAATTAAGCCCAAAACAAGGCAAAATTTTTACGCTTACGCACGATAAGTCGGGCGATGGTAAAATCAATATTGACGATTTAGAGTGGAAATACTTAAAAGGCGATGGCGATTTCCGTAGTGATGAAGTAAAAAAATTACGCGATCAAGCCGATATTATTATAACTAACCCTCCTTTTTCTCTGTTTCGGGAGTTTTTGGCGTGGATAGTGGAAGCAAATAAGCAATTTACGATCATTGGCAATATGAATGCGATTACTTATAAAGAAAGTTTCTTATTAATTAAAGATAACAAATTTTGGCTAGGAGCAACTAATTTTAATCAAGGAATGTATTTCAGAGTACCTGATAATTTTGTTTATGCTGATACTTATAAATTTGAACGAGAACAAGGTGGGCAGAAAGTTAATCGAGTTCCTGGTGTTTGCTGGTTTACCAACATTGAACATGGTCGTCGCCACGAACCATTACCGTTAATGACAAT
Source organism: Haemophilus sp. oral taxon 851 str. F0397 (assembly GCF_000242295.1). Lineage (NCBI taxonomy): Bacteria > Pseudomonadati > Pseudomonadota > Gammaproteobacteria > Pasteurellales > Pasteurellaceae > Haemophilus > Haemophilus sp. oral taxon 851. Next base: position 57,281 of record NZ_JH591078.1, on the reverse strand, counting down.
GGCTGATAATCTTAAATTTAATAAAAAGATTATAGGAACAATCGCTTACCAACAATATGATAACTACAACGCCATTGAAGTCCCTTTTACCAATGCCATTCCAAGTGATTTTGATGGCGTAATGGGCGTACCGATTTCTTTCTTAGATAAATACAATCCAGATCAGTTTGAAATTTTAGGAGCAACACAACGAGGTTGTCATGATCTTGTTCCAGATACCAAAAAATATGATGACTATTGGGAAATGAAACAAAATGGTGAGAAAACAGGCTCAAAAGGTGGAAAAACAAATGAGAACGCAAATCTTGCAATGAATGATGGAAAGAAAAATTATTTCATAAATCAAGATGGGCACTCAGTGCAATCTGCTTATCAGAGAATTTTTATTAAGCATAAACGGTAAAAATCCTTCAAAAATCAACTGCTCTTATAACGGAAAAATCAACAATGATGCAAACAACCTTAAATAATGAAATCACTTTAGAAGCCCTGTGCGAAGGATTCCAATATAACGAATTGGAAGGTAAAGGGTTATTTGGCTGGGGTGGAAAACTCACCATTCAGCCTGAATATCAACGCAACTATATTTATGCAGACGGTAAGCGAGATGTTGCAGTAATTCAATCCATTTTAAAAGGCTACCCGCTTGGACTGATTTATTTTAACCAAACTGCTGACAACCAATACGAAGTACTAGACGGACAGCAACGCATTACCAGTATTGGGAGATTTATGACCAATAAACTCTCAATCATCATTGATGGAGAGCCATTTAACTTTAATGCGTTACCAGAAGATAAACAGGAATTGATTAAAAAAAACAAATTGCTGGTTTATATTTGCAAAGGCGATGAAAGCGATATTAAAGAGTGGTTTAAAACTATCAACATTGCAGGTGTACCGCTCAATGAGCAAGAATTACTGAATGCAATTTATTCGGGCAAATTTGTCACCAAAGCGAAAGAAAAATTTAGTAATAGCCAAAATCCACATACGCAAAAATGGGGTGCTTATATTAAAGGCTCTGCTGCTCGACAAGATTTCTTAGCTGAAGCCTTAAATTGGGTAAGCAAAGGCAAAGTGAGCGACTATATGCAAACTCATCGCCACAGCGACAACATTACCGAATTAGAAAATCATTTCACCACGGTTATTGATTGGATTTCAATGGTATTTGAAGAAAGCCCAGAGAAAGAAATGAAGGGCTTAGAATGGGGACGATTGTACGACACCTACGGCAAAACTGCCTACAATCCCAAACAAGTTGCAGGGCGGGTAAAAGCCTTATATTCCGATCCTTATGTAAAAAACCGTAAAGGGATTTTTGAATATATTTTAGGTGGAGAGCAAGATAAACGATTGCTAGATGTTAGAGTATTTGACGAAGCTACCAAAAAAGCAACTTATAAAAAGCAAACCGAGCAAGCCGAAAAAGAAGGAAAATCCAACTGCCCACTTTGTGCCATTCATGACAATGTCAATAAAACCAAAATTTGGACAATGAAAGAAATGGAAGCTGATCACGTTTCCGCGTGGAGCAAAGGGGGGACAACTTCGGCTGAGAATTGCGAGATGCTTTGCACAATGCACAATCGAGCGAAAGGGAATAAATAACCTATACAATACAATGCCCTAAACGTAATTTTTCGCGTTAAGGGCAATAATTTAATCTTTACAATAAACTATTTTCTCACAGCAATAGCTTCAATTTCTAATCCTACATCTTTTGGTAAACGCGCAACTTCTACGCAAGAACGAGCAGGGAAGTTAGGATGATTATTTTCTTTAAAGAAACGTTCATATTCTGCATTAACTACTGCAAAATCATTAAGATCTTTCACAAAAACCGTTGTTTTTACAATATCTGCGACGGTTAAACCCGCTTTCTCAATAATCGCTTTCACGTTTTCTAAAGATTGGCGTGCTTGTGCAACGATATCCGTAGGCACTTCACCTGTTGCAGGATTCACTGGAATTTGCCCTGAGGTTAAAACTAAATTGCCAAGATCAACCGCTTGAACATAAGGGCCAATAGCTGCTGGCGCTTTTTCAGTATGAATAATTTGAGTCATCATTTTCTCCTTAGTTGATAAAAAGTGCGGTTCTTTTTTACCGCACTTTTTTGTTGATTAATCAATTTCTTTTAGCACGTCATCTGAAAGCGATTCTTTATTTTCTGTTGATTTGCCATCACTCACTTTAAATTGTAAATTTTGGTAATACGCTTCTCTAAAGGTTACATATGGATCTTGTGCTTGGCGTAATAACTCCGCGTTATCGATATTTTTCGCACGAGCATCCACTGCTTGCACACCATACTTCACTAACGACCACGGACCGCCAACCCATTCCCAGAATGGATACATATAAGCCGCATCAACCACTGCGCCCGTTAATTGACGTGGCGTTGTTGCATTATAAATTGGCAACACAATATAAGTGCCCGCATCTACGCCGTAGCTACCTAAAGTTTCCCCAAATCCACGTTGATTATCTACGCGTAGCTCTTTACTTGCGCTCGCAAAATCAATAAAACCGCCTAGACCAAATACAGTGTTAATCCAAAAGCGATTAAAGTGAACAAATGCTTTTTTCGGTTCACCTTCAATTAAGCGGTTTACAAAACTTACCGGCTCATCAAGATTATTGGCAATGCCAGCAAGACCTGAAGAAATAGGCTTAGGCAGATAGTTATTCCAACCTTTTGCCGCGGGTTCTAACACATAACGATCCATGACGTTATAGTTAAATTTCCACATGGTTCGATTGAACCCTTCAAGGGTATCATTACGCTCACTCGCTTGTTTCGTGTCATTCTTATTTGCACAACCTGTCAGCACAATTACGCCGAAAAGTGCGGTCAAAATCGTCTTTATTTTCATTTTGAATCCTTATATAAATGTGGGCTTATTCTACCTAATTTGCCAAGTAACAACAAAATAAATCTTGCCCATAAAACATATAAAAAGTGCGGTAAAAAACCATTATTTTTACCGCACTTTCTCATCCCTAACATAAAACTAATTTCGTTTTCTGACCTTTCAGATAATTAACAATTCCTTCGGGAGCATCATCCGTAAACAAATACTCCACATCACTTAATTCACCCAATCGAACAATCGCTTGGCGCGTAAATTTAGAGTGATCGGTCACCAATAACGTCTGACGTGAACTTTCAATAATCGCTCGTTTTACTTGTACTTCGTGATAATCATAATCCAATAATGAACCATCAGCATCGATCGCACTAATCCCTAAAATCCCGAAATCTAGGCGAAATTGAGAAATAAAATTCACCGTAGCTTCGCCGATAATTCCACCATCCATTCGTAACGATCCGCCCGCCATGACAATATCAAAACTTTCATTTTGGCGTAAAAGATGAGCGGCATTTAGATTGTTTGTCACAATTCGGAGTTTTTCATGGCCAAGCAATGCATTAGCGACAGCCTCAGGCGTCGTACCAATATCAATAAACAAAGATGCACCGTTAGGAATCAACTTCGCAACTTCCTGTGCAATATTATTTTTTTGTAATGAAAAGAATTGTTTACGATCCACGTAATCAGAATTTTCTGCAGAAGATGGCGATGCCGCACCACCGTGATGGCGACGAATTAAATCTAACTCCGCCAAAATATTCAAATCACGGCGAATCGTTTGAGGGCTAACATCTAAGGCAGCAACCAATTCTTCCGTGCTTAAATAACCGGATTGTTCCACCAGTTTAATAATTTGTTGATGCCGTAATGACTGCTTCATAGAAAACCCTTTATCCAAATTGAACACACCTACTGTAGCGAATTTTTACGTAATTGGCTATCGATAAATCCCCAAATCAAGCCGACAATCAAGCCTGAAATATGCGCTGCATTTCCCATTTCAACACCAAATAAGGGGCTAATAAAACCTAATGCGATCCCCACCAATAACATTGTGAAAAAACCTTCTGGCAGATCAAATAAATGATGATTCAATTTATCACATATAAATACATAACCCAACACAGCATATACAACACCAGAAAGTCCAAAGAAAGCGGGACCAGACACATAATTTTGCATATATCCTGTTATGGCGGAAGCTACAACGTATAACATCAATAATTTGACCGAGCCAAAAGTGCGCTCAATCATTCCGCCAAAAATAAAAAACCAAGACAAATTAAACAAAATATGCAAATTAGATAAATGTACCAATGTATGTGAGATATAACGCCACGCTTCGCTATCTTGCTCTTCGTAAGCGGGGTAATGCATCAAATACATAATATCGTCTTCAAAACCCAGCTGTTGAGCAATATAAATAAGCGCACAAAGTGCGGTGAGAATTAGCGTGATTTTTCCCTGTTGAGCTAAAAAGTTTTTCATTCGTGATCTCATACTTCTGCGCAAATTTAAAAATCTAACTTCGCATTAAAAGTCATTGTTTCCCCTGTAATGGGGTGGGTAATCGTCAATTCTTCTGCGTGCAAACATAATCTTGGCGTCATCGCTTTAGCCTGAGGATGAGAGTAAAATTTATCGCCTAGAATTGGATGCCCCAATGCTAACATGTGCAAGCGTAATTGATGAGATCGGCCTGTCACAGGCGTCAGTTTCACGCGAGTACTGTTATTGGGCAAACGAGCTAAAACTTCGAATTTTGTGACCGCTCTTTTTCCTAAAACAAAATCCAAACGTTGGCGAGGTCGATTTTCCCAATCACAAATCATCGGCAAATTTACCTCGCCATAATCTTTCTCCAAATGCCCCCAAACAATCGCTTGATAATGTTTTTTCGGTTCACGTTCGCGAAATTGACGTTTTAATTCACGATCCGCCGCCTTACTTAAAGCAAACACAATAATACCACTCGTTGCCATATCCAAACGATGAGCTGGCTCACAAAAGCCAAATTTTTCTTTCACTCGACTCATTGCGCTATCGTAATATTGTGGTTGATTACCCGGCACAGAAAGCAAACCGCTAGGTTTGTTCACCACGCACAAATGATTATCTTGATAAATAATATCTAAATAAGGTTCAAGAGGCGGATTGTATTCAATCAATGCCATTTTTATTCCTTGTTCGTCACAATGACACGCAAGCAATCCAAACGCCAATTTGCTTTAGAAAGCTCGTCAAGTGATTGTCTTCGTTGTTGTTCCAAAATATCAATTTCGCTTTGGCGAATATTTTTATTCACTGCTCGCAAAGCCTGCAAACGGTTAATTTCTGCGCTTAATTGTTGATCTGCTTGATTTTTAGCTTCAGCAATAATCGGTTCTGCCAAGGATTTTACAAGCTGATCGCCTCGTGTAATCAAGGCTTCAATATTGGCCCGTGCCATTTTCACCATTTGATTAGCAATATTTTTACCAAGTGGTTTCAATTTGCTATACAATGTTTCAAAAACAACTTGCTCACCAATGTTATTTCCTTTGTTATCAAGCAGCAGACGAATAGGCGTTGGCGGCAAGAAACGATTAAGCTGTAATCCTTTTGGCGATTGGCTTTCCACCACGTAAATCAATTCAATTAATAAGGTTCCAGCTGGCAGTTGTTTATTTACAAGCAATGCCATTGCGGCTTTGCCAATATCCCCCGAAGCAACAAGATCAATACCTTGACGAATCATAGGATGATCCCAAGTCAGAAACTCCATTTCTTCGCGAGCAAGGGCAAGTTCTCGATCAAAGGTAACCGTCACACCTTCTTCTTTTAAACCCGGAAAATCAGGTACAAGCATTGTCCCAGTTGGGCTAATAACAATACTATTTGCGCCAAGATCTTCTTGCTCTACGCCAATAATATCAAATAATTTTAAAGTAAAATTCACAAGCTCAGGCGAATTATCTTCATCAGCAATTTGATCCGCTAACGCTTGTGCTTGCTCACCGCCATGAGAATTTATCTCTAATAAACGATCCCGACCTTTTTCTAACTCAAGCTTGAGTTTTTCTCTCGCAGTTTTAGTTTGTTTTAATAATTCAGAAAATTCATTCTCTGAAAATGCGGTAGAATTTGACCGCATTTTTTCTAACTCATCAGAAAACTGGGCAAATAATGCCATTCCCATTGGACAAGTTTGTTCAAAAGCATTCAGCCCCTCATTGTACCAACGTGCAAAACGACTTTGAGGTGAATCTTTCGCACAAGGCACATAAATTTGTACATCACGTTTTTGTCCAATACGATCTAATCGGCCAATACATTGTTCTAATAAATCAGGATTTGTCGGTAAATCAAATAACACTAAATTTGCTGCGAATTGGAAGTTACGCCCTTCCGAACCAATACTCGAACTGAGTAAAACCTGTGCGCCGTTTTCTAAATCCGCAAAATAAGCCGCGGCTCTATCTCGTTCAATAATCGACATTTTTTCGTGGAACACTGCGGCACGAATCGCCTCACGTTCACGCAAAATTTGTTCTAACTGAATCGCCGTTACCGCAGTCTGACAAATCACAAAAATTTTTTCATCGCGATGTAGTTTGAGGAAGTCAATTAGCCAATCAATTTTCTCATTCTCTTCAGAGAGTGTAATTTGGTGGTAAACACGGTGCGGAAAACCTTTCACGCCTTGACGTGTATTGCGGAATAACATTCGCCCCGTGCCGTGACGATCAATCAAGGCTTGAATCAATTCCTGACGGGCACGATGCTGTTCTTCATCATTATTTGATGCAATCGCTTTAAAAAGTGGCTCAACATCTTGTTCAAGCAACAAATCAGAAATATGATTTTTTTCTACCGCACTTAGCGCCCTATTTGCCAACAAAGATTCAACAGCATTAACCACTGGTTGATAGCGTTCCTGCTCTTTCACAAAGGTTTGATAATCAAAGAAACGTTCTGGATCCAGTAAGCGCAAACGAGCAAAATGACTTTCTTGCCCAAGTTGTTCTGGGGTTGCTGTGAGTAACAATACAGAGGGAATGATACGAGCAAGCTGTTCAACTAATAAATAAGCTGCACTTGGTGAAGATTCTGACCATACGAGGTGATGTGCTTCATCCACAATTAAACAGTCAAATTGAGCATTGAGCGCCTGCTCTACTCGATTTGGATGAGTTTCTAACCAATTCAGCGAACAGATAATTAAGCTTTCAGTTGTAAATGGATTAACCGCATCAAGATCAAAATCATTGCAACGTTCTTCATCAAAAAGTGAAAAATGCAAATTAAAACGACGAAGCATTTCCACCAGCCATTGATGTTGCAACGTTTCTGGCACGATAATAAGAACACGTTGCACTTTCTCAGCAAAAAGTTGATTCTGCAAAATCATTCCTGCTTCAATGGTTTTCCCTAAACCAACCTCATCCGCCAATAACACGCGAGGATTAACTCGATTACCGACTTCAGCTGCAATATGAAGCTGATGAGGAATTAAACCCGCACGTGTTCCGCGTAAACCACGCAATGGTGATTTAAATTGTGCTTGCTGATGACAAAGCGTGCGATAACGCAATGCAAAATGACTGCTGCGATCAATTTGCGCTGAAAACAGACGCTCTTTCGCTTGGCTAAAAGAAATAATCGATGAAATATCACGTTCTTGTACAATGACATCTTCACCTTGTGGATTTTTAACTAAATAAAAGAGCAAACCGTTCATATTTTGAACGTCTAAAATCTCACCTTGCCAGCCTGCTTGATGGGATAACGTTTCACCTTTACTAAATACAATTCGGCTTAAAGGCGCTTGTGCAGCAGCATATATACGCGTTTCATCCGCAGCAGGGAAATAAATCGTGACGGTTCGTTGATCTAATGCGGTAATGATACCTAATCCTAAAGCGTTTTCACTTTCACTCAACCAGCGCTGACCAATAGCAAAGGGCATAATAATTCTCTTTCTGATTTGTATTGATAAAATTTGGGGGCGTATTGTAGCTTGCTTAAATAGCAAAAGAAATTAATAAAAGAGAATAAAAAATGGATTGAAGAAATAAATGGCACGCCCTAAAGGATTCGAACCTTTGACCCACGCCTTAGAAGGGCGTTGCTCTATCCAGCTGAGCTAAGGGCGCATTCAAAGGATTTCTTTTGTACGGAATTTCAAGACAATATAAAAGAAGTGGTCGGCGAGATAGGATTTGAACCTACGACCCACTGGTCCCAAACCAGTTGCGCTACCAAGCTGCGCTACTCGCCGACGAGTGCGGTCAATTATAGGTTTGTTTTTATCTCAGTCAATTAATTTTTTGATTTTTTAATTTAATTGTTCAAAATTATTCCAGTTTAGGAAAAACGTCCCCTTTTTCGTTGTAAAAAAATCATTGTCCGCTAAAATAGCAAACGATTTCTTTCCCATCACTCAAAAGGATAGCCCAATGACTGCGCAAATCATCTCTGGTACCGCACTTTCAAAAAAAATTAAAGCCGATGTAGCAGATAAAATCACCCATTACGTTAAGCAAGGAAAACGCGCACCTGGGCTTGCTGTCATTCTCGTTGGTGCAGATCCTGCTTCGCAAATCTATGTCGGTAATAAACGTAAAAGCTGTGAAGAAATCGGCATACTTTCCCAATCCTATGATTTACCAGAAACAACTACACAAGTCGAATTATTAGCCCTCATTGATAAACTCAATAACGACAAAACAATTGATGGTATCTTAGTACAACTCCCCTTGCCTCCACAAATCAATGCAGAAGCTATTATTGAACATATTGATCCGAAAAAAGACGTGGATGGCTTCCATCCTTATAATGTAGGAAGATTGTGTCAACGAATTCCAACATTACGAGCCTGCACACCTTATGGTGTAATGAAACTATTAGAAACAACGGGGATTGACCTACATGGCAAACACGCGGTAATTGTAGGTGCATCCAATATTGTCGGCCGCCCAATGTCTTTAGAATTATTATTAGCAGGTGCAACCGTCACTGTGACTCATCGATTCACCAAAGATTTGGAAAGTCATGTTCGCCAAGCAGATATACTTGTCGTTGCGGTGGGTAAGCCGAATTTAATTCCTGGCGATTGGATCAAAGAAAGTGCGGTAGTCATTGATGTCGGAATTAATCGTGTAGATGGAAAATTAGTAGGCGATGTAGAGTTTGACAGAGCAGCCGAAAAAGCGGCTTATATTACCCCCGTTCCAGGTGGAGTTGGGCCAATGACTGTTGCAATGTTAATGAGCAATACGCTTTACGCTTATGAACACAACAAATAGCTCTGTATAAAAGAATCTTATAACAAGAAAAAATGGGTTAAAGCCTGATTAGCTTTAACCCATTTATTTTAATCACTAAAAAATTCAGTAAATAATCAAATCTAAATTAGTTCAACCAGAACATATAACCGACAGTCGCAATCACAACGATACACACTAAATTCAATACGAAACCAGCTTTTACCATTTCACTTTGTTTCACTTGACCAGAACCAAATACAATAGCATTTGGTGGCGTTGCAACTGGTAGCATGAAGGCACAAGATGCGCCAAGACCAATAATTAATGCTAAACCAATTTCTGGCATACCCAATGATTGGGCGATAGAAATAAAGATTGGGACGAGCAACGCCGCACTTGCTGTGTTAGAGGTAAATTCAGTTAAGAAAATAATGAATGCTGCAACTAACAAGCCAATAAGATAGAAATGTTGTCCTTCAATCATAAAGACAATGCTATCTGCTAAAATCTTGCTTGCTCCGGAATCCTTCAATACCGCACTTAGCGTTAATCCACCACCGAAAAGCATTAATACTCCCCAATCGGTACTTTCTTGAATTTGTTTCCAGCTTGCAATACCCGTAGAACAAATCACAATAGCGGCTAATAAAGCGACGACACTATCGAAGCTTGCAATATTTTTCTGCAAGCCAAGTAAGCCTGAAATCAGCGGATTAATTTGCCCACTAAATACCCAAGTTAAAGCAATCACAACAAAAATAACAAGAGTTAATACACGCACTGAATTCATTTCAATGCTTTCAAAAGATTGCTCAAAATTAATATGAAGTTTTGGCTTAAAAATAATGTAAAGCGTACCAATCATCAGTGGTAGCAAAATAATCATTATCGGTAAACCGTACCATAACCAATCTGCAAAAGTTAAATGCAAGTTACTTGCTACAATCGCATTCGGTGGACTACCCACAAGGGTTCCCATACCACCAATTGATGCACTATAAGCAATTCCTAACAACACAAACACATAAGTATTATGCTCTTTCTCACGATCAAGTTGGCTTAAAATCCCCATTGCAAGGGGTAACATCATAGCTGCAGTTGCTGTGTTACTCATCCACATAGAAAGGAAGGCTGTAATCAAAAAGAGATAAATAATGGCAATAAATAAATTACCGCGCGCTAACGCCATAATCTTATTAGCAATCATTTTATCGAGTTTTTGAATGTGCAAGGCTGTAGCCAAAGAAAAGCCACCAAAGAATAAAAAGATTGTAGGATCAGCAAAAGCTACTAAAGCTTGCTTAGTACTCACTAAATCTAGCGCAATCGCCAATAATGGCACCAATAATGCGGTAACCGTAACATGTAATGCCTCAGTTAACCAAAGCACTGCGACAAAAGCCAATAACGCTAAACCAGCACTAGCCTTTGGCTCATAAGGTAGCACTTTTAATAACACAAAAAACAGCACTATATCTAAAATAAAAATAATGCCATTTTTGTGATTTTTGAAAGATTTCATCTCAGTCATAAAGTTCCTCCGTTAGTGTTCTAACTCGAACGGACCACAATGTTAAATGAATGTTAATAAGTTGCAATGCTCAATTTTCAGAAATGTGATCTAGTGCAATAAATTTCGATAAAAAAAGTGCGGTTATTTTTCACCGCACTTTTGCTCTTTCGTATTATTCGTCCGAATCATCTAAATCTAAGGGCTCTTGCGAAAGTATAATTCCTGTCAGATCTGCGTAAATATAATCTTCTGGGAAAAAGGTTACGCCACCAAAGTTCACTGGAATATCGCTCTCACCAGCACTGCTTTCATCTGCACTGACTGGAATTGGCGCAAGGGCATGAATACCAATATCGAGGTTTTCTAATTGCTGAATTTGGCGTACTGCACCATATACAACAATGCCTTCCCAACCATTATCAACGGCAAGCTGAGCCAATTCTGCATCAATCAAACCACGGCGTACCGCACCACCACCATCAATGACAAGCACTCGACCTTCGCCGTTTTCTTCTAATACTTCAGCAATTAATCCATTACTTTCAAAGCATTTTACCGTAGTGACTTTACCGTAAAAATTACTTACACCACCAAAGCTTGAAAAAATTGGCTCCACTACATCCACTTGTTCTGCATAAAGATCGCAAAGTTCTGAAGTATCAATAAACATAACTTTCCCCTATCGATTGTTGAAATTTTGTTTGCTTTAGTATATGCCGATTTAGCCGATAAGCAAGCCTAAACTAAACAAGATATTGATTAATAACGAAATCATAGACATTTGAGCCAACATTGGACGCAATTCACTTGGCTGCTGACTGCGATAAACAAAGATCGCATGTTTAGCTAACAACGGCATCGCCAATACAAATAAATAATTTGACCAAGAAATGGCCGTTGCCAAAGCAAATGCTAAATAACATAAGGCCGCCACACTTAATAAAATACAATGATAAACACGCCCTTTATATGCACCTAAACGAACAGCTAAGGTATTTTTGCCCGCTTTCGCATCCTGTTCAATATCGCGTAAATTATTGATATTTAATACCGCACTTGCCAATAAGCCAGAACCAATAGCAGGCAAAATAATGTGGCTATCAATACTGTGAGTTTGCAAATAATAAGTGCCGCCAACGCCAAGCAAACCAAAAAATACTAATACAGAAATATCGCCCAAACCCATGTAGCCATAAGGTTTTGCCCCAACCGTATAAGTAATGGCTGCAACAATAGCTAAAATGCCAAGCCCAGCGAAAGCTAATAAATCCGAGAGGTTTTCATAAGCGATTCCAATCAAGAAACTTCCTGAAAGAAAACTGGCCACCACCATTAGAATTAATCCCCATTTCAGTTCTTTTGCTGAAATGGCGCCTTTTTGAATGCCACGTAATGGCCCAATACGTTCTTCAGTATCCGAACCTTTTTGATGATCCCCATAATCATTAGCAAAATTAGAAAGCACCTGTAATAAAATTGTCGTAAGTAAACAAAGCGCCATTACAAGACCATTAAAACCTTGTGGATTCGCCCAATAACCTAATGCCGAACCTGTAAAAATCGATGCCAACGCTAAGGGCAAAGTTTTTGGTCGAGCCGTTTCCCACCACATTTTCAATTTTTCATTTGTCATTTTTTTTGACCGCACTTTTGATTACAATAGGACGCGTATTCTACACTAAGACACCCAATTTATGAATGATTTAACCTTATCGCCTATCGCCATTATCCACACGCCTTATAAAGAAAAATTCTCCGTACCACGCCAACCTAATTTAGTTGAAGACGGAGTAGGCATTGTAGAACTCTTACCGCCGTATAATTCGCCTGAAGCCGTACGAGGATTGGAACAATTCAGTCACCTTTGGTTAATTTTTCAGTTCGACCAAATCCAACAAGGAAAATGGCAACCCACCGTACGCCCTCCACGGTTAGGCGGTAATCAACGAGTTGGCGTGTTTGCTTCACGCGCAACGCACCGCCCAAATCCTCTCGGTTTATCCAAAGTCGAATTACGTCAAGTAGAATGCATCAACGGTAACGTTTTTCTCCATTTAGGTGCTGTGGATTTAGTAGATGGCACACCGATTTTCGATATCAAACCCTATATTGCCTATGCGGATAGTGAGCCAAATGCGCAATCGAGCTTTGCTCAAGAAAAACCACCTGCAAAATTAACAGTTGAATTTACCGAGCAAGCCAAAAGTGCGGTAAAAAAACGAGAAGAAAAACGACCGCACTTAAGTCGTTTCATTCGCCAAGTACTAGAGCAAGATCCTCGCCCAGCCTATCAACAAGGTAAACCGAGTGATCGTATTTATGGTATGAGTTTGTATGAATTTAATGTGAAATGGCGAATTAAAGCAGGTACGGTGAATTGTGTAGAAGTGATTGAAATAGAAAAAGACAAATAGATGGAATATGTAAATAAGGCAGAGAATCCCTGCCTTAGTCGATTTAAATACCTTATTTTAGGAAAAACTGCCCTTTAGCTAATTTAATAATTGTCATTAGAACTAATAAGCCAATCATTAAATTCGAGAAAACAAAGGCAAAAATAGACACGCCTTGTAAAACATTGCCATGATAGAAAGCGATAGCACTGTTTGCCATAGATGCTAATCCGAATGAGAATCCCCATAAGCCAATGTTAAGTCCTTTTTCCACAATCCAAGGGAATAATCGCAATAAGAAAAATAATTGCAAGAATCCATATCCCCAAAGGATTTTAACTAAAGTATCCACTTCGCCATGATTAAGTGACAAATAAGCGGATGCGCCCACAAATGCAGGCGCTAGAATAATGCCCATTGTGGCTCTAAATGGCGGCTCAAGAGATGAAATTCGCAAATGTTGTAATAATACGGGCTCGAAAATAATCCATGCAACCATTCCTGCGCCGAAAAACAAATAACCTAAATCATGGTAACCGAGTAATGCCAATGAACTTGCACTTGTGAAATTTGCAGCAACCGCAGGCAAATAAAACGGAGGACGAGTGGATTTTTGTTCAAATACACCACCTTGCCATAGTTCACTGATACGCAATGATGAGAAAAGTAACTGTCCTACTGTACCAATCCAAATCATCACTTCAGCTATTAAAGGATTCCAACGATAAATAATATCGCCCACCAACATGGTTGTAATAGGAATCAACGCAATAAAGGAAAAACGAACGGGGCAATGATACTCTGCTCGAACATCCTCAAAGTAATAACGAAGTTTATACGCATACATTAAAATAAATAAAATCCAGACCGCACTTGCTACGATGCCAAGAACATTGCTTACGATTCGCGCAGCAGGAAATAAGTTTTCTAGATGAAACCAAGCCAAAGATAAGGCTGCTAAACCAAGAGGAATACCAAAATATCCCGTTGGAAGAGGAAAAGGTTTTGTTGTATTCATAATATTATCCTTATTTTGAAAAATTTGAGCGAAGTGTAGCACAGCCACCAACAACAGACTTTTCTAAAAATCTCAAATTCTTGTGAAATTTCTATACAGAAACATCCTTATTTGAACTATCTAACACTACCAATTTTCATACAAATAAAAAACCCGAACTTTCATTCGGGTTTTCTTATATAGGGAATTAATTATTCCGCATCATCTGCCATATTAAGCATTTCAGCTAAGTTTGCACTTGCATCATCTGCTGTCATAACAAACTCATCAGCGATAGCAGCTTCATCTTCTTCAGATAATTTCGCTACGACATCATCAACTAAACGATGTTTATGACGATTTTGATGATACGCAAAACCTGTACCCGCAGGGATTAATCGACCAACGATTACGTTCTCTTTCAAGCCACGTAATTCATCACGTTTACCTGCCACAGCCGCTTCGGTAAGAACACGAGTAGTTTCTTGGAACGATGCGGCAGAAATGAAGGATTCAGTCGCAAGAGACGCTTTGGTGATACCCAATAATTCGCGTTCAAACTCAACTGGTGGTTTGCCTTCTGCTTCACGTTGACGGTTAACGATTTTCACACGAGCAACTTCGACTTGTTCCCCTTCAAGGAATTCTGAGTCGTAAGCTTTAGTAATTACCGCTTTACGTAACATTTGACGAACGATAACTTCGATATGTTTATCGTTGATTTTTACCCCTTGTAAGCGGTAAACATCTTGTACTTCGTTCACGATGTATTCAGTTACTGCACGCACGCCACGTAAACGTAAAATATCATGTGGTGTTTCAGCACCATCAGAAATTACGTCACCACGTTGCACCATTTCACCTTCAAATACGTTGAGCTGACGCCATTTTGGAATCATTTCTTCGTAAGTTTCGCCTTCCGCAGGAGTAATTAATAAACGGCGTTTACCTTTGGTTTCTTTACCGAAAGACACGATACCAGAAATTTCAGCCAAGATAGCAGGCTCTTTTGGTTTACGTGCTTCAAATAAATCCGCAACGCGTGGTAGACCACCGGTAATATCTTTCGTACCCACAGATTCTTGCGGAATACGTGCTAATGGTTCACCCACTTTTACTGCTGCGCCATCGTCTAAACTTACGATTGCTTTACCAGGTAAGAAATACTGCGCAAGAACATCAGTTTCAGGTAAGAAAATATCGTTACCATTTGCATCAACTAATTTAATGGTTGGACGTAAATCTTTACCAGCAGTAGCACGTTCACCCACATCTTGAACCACGATTGATGATAAACCTGTTAATTCATCAGTTTGACGCGTTACAGTTAAACCATCAATAATATCAACGAATTTCACAAAACCAGATACCTCAGAGACAACTGGCATTGTATGTGGATCCCAATTTGCGATAGTTTCGCCAGCCGTTACATCTTGACCGTCACCTTTGCTTAACACTGCACCGTAAGGCACTTTATAGTGTTCTTTAGTACGACCAAATGCATCGGTAATAGTTAATTCAGTATTACGAGACGTTAATACTAATTTACCTTCATCGTTAGTAACGAATTTTGCATTCATTAAGTGTAATGTACCAGTGTTTTTAACTTGTACACTAGATTCTTTCGCTGCCGCAGATGCCGCACCACCGATATGGAACGTACGCATGGTTAACTGTGTACCCGGCTCACCGATAGATTGAGCAGCAATAACGCCTACTGCTTCACCTTGGTTGATGAGGTGACCACGAGCTAAGTCACGACCATAACATTTCGCACATACACCAAAATCAGTATCACAAGTTACAACAGAACGTACTTTTACGCTGTCTACAGAGTTTGCATCCAACACATCACAGAGTTTTTCATCTAATAACGTGTTACGAGGAATTAATACTTCTTCTGTACCTGGTTTTAAAATATCTTCTGCTGCTACACGACCTAACACTAATTCACGAAGTGGAACTTTTTCATCACCACCTTCAATTAACGGGGTCATGACTAAGCCTTCGTGCGTACCACAGTCATCTTCTACTATCACTAAGTCTTGTGCTACATCAACTAAACGACGAGTTAAGTAACCTGAGTTCGCAGTTTTTAATGCTGTATCCGCCAAACCTTTACGTGCACCGTGGGTTGAAATAAAGTATTGTAATACGTTCAAACCTTCACGGAAGTTTGCTGTAATTGGGGTTTCAATGATCGAACCATCTGGACGAGCCATCAAACCACGCATACCTGCTAACTGACGAATCTGTGCTGCAGAACCACGTGCACCAGAATCAGCCATCATAAAGATACTGTTAAAAGATGCTTGTTTTTCAAGATTACCTTCGCGATTGATGACTTCTTCTTGAGATAAGTTTTCCATCATCGCTTTCGCTACGCGCTCATTCGCAGCAGCCCAAATATCGATTACTTTATTATAGCGTTCGCCTGCAGTCACAAGACCTGATTGGAATTGTTCTTGGATCTCTGCCACTTCTTCTTCCGCTGCAGAAATAATTTCGTATTTCTTCGCTGGAATTTCCATATCATCAATACCAACTGATGAACCAGAACGTGCTGCATAAGCAAAGCCGGTATACATAATTTGGTCAGCAAACATTACCGCTTCTTTTAAACCTAAACGACGATAAGCTTCGTTAATCAGTTTAGAAATTGCTTTTTTACCTAATGTTTGGTTGAACAATGAATAAGGCATACCTTGTGGTGCAATCATCCATAAAATCGCACGACCGATAGTTGTATCAGTAAGCGTGGTTTTCGCATCAAATTCGCCCGCTTCATTTTTCACATATTCAGTAATACGTACTTTCACGCGAGAATGTAATTCTGCTTCACCAGTACGATATGCTTTTTCAGCTTCGCGAGGATCTTGCAATAACATGCCTTCGCCTTTACCGTTCACTTTTTCACGGGTCATATAGTAAAGACCTAATACCACGTCTTGTGATGGAACGATAATCGGATCACCGTTTGCTGGTGAAAGCACGTTGTTGGTTGACATCATCAATGCACGAGCTTCTAATTGAGCTTCAAGCGTTAATGGAACGTGTACCGCCATTTGGTCACCATCGAAGTCCGCGTTGAACGCCGCACAAACGAGTGGGTGTAATTGAATCGCTTTACCTTCGATTAAGATCGGTTCAAACGCTTGGATACCCAAACGGTGAAGTGTTGGCGCACGGTTCAATAGAATTGGGTGTTCACGAATAACTTCTGCAAGAATATCCCAAACGATCGCATCTTCACGCTCAACCATTTTCTTAGCCGCTTTGATTGTCGTAGCATAACCACGGCTTTCTAATTTAGCGTAGATAAACGGACGGAATAATTCCAAGGCCATTTTCTTAGGTAAACCACATTGGTGTAAGTGCAAGTATGGACCAACAGTGATTACAGAACGACCTGAATAGTCTACACGTTTACCTAATAAGTTTTGACGGAAACGACCTTGTTTACCTTTAATCATGTCCGCTAATGATTTTAATGGACGACGGTTAGAACCCGTAATCGCACGACCGCGGCGACCATTATCTAATAACGCATCAACAGATTCTTGTAACATACGTTTTTCGTTGCGCACAATAATATCTGGCGCAATTAAATCTAATAAACGTTTTAAACGGTTGTTACGGTTGATCACACGACGATATAAATCGTTCAGATCTGAAGTCGCAAAACGACCACCATCAAGCGGTACTAATGGACGTAAATCTGGTGGAAGAACTGGTAATACAGTCATCACCATCCACTCTGGTTTATTACCAGATTGAACAAATGCTTCTAATAATTTTAAGCGTTTAGTGATTTTTTTACGTTTAGTTTCAGAGTTAGTTTCTTGTAATTCTTCACGTAATTTTTCACATTCAACTTCAAGATCCATACCTTTTAAGAGATCTTGAATCGCTTCAGCACCCATTTTCGCTTCGAATTCATCTTGCCAACGATCTTCAGCGTCAAGGTATTGTTCTTCAGTTAATAGTTGACCGCGCTCTAAATCAGTCATACCCGGTTCGGTCACGATGTACATTTCAAAATAAAGTACACGTTCGATATCGCGCAATGGCATATCTAAAAGTAAACCAATACGAGATGGCAATGATTTTAAGAACCAAATATGTGCAACTGGCGATGCAAGTTCAATGTGGCCCATACGTTCACGACGAACTTTAGTTTGAGTAACTTCAACACCACATTTTTCACAAATCACACCACGGTGTTTTAAACGTTTATATTTACCACATAAACATTCGTAATCTTTTACAGGCCCGAAGATACGCGCACAGAAAAGACCATCACGTTCAGGTTTGAACGTACGGTAGTTAATGGTTTCAGGTTTCTTCACTTCACCAAATGACCAAGAACGGATCATATCTGGGGAAGCTAACCCAATTTTAATCACATCAAAATCTTCACTGGTTTTTGATTGTGCTTTTAAAAACTTAACTAAGTCTTTCACAAATGTTCTCCTGTCGGAGTTAAAGGTTTAAAGTGCGGTTGAAAATTTCGATGTTTTTCCACCGCACTTCGGCGATTTTTATTTCGTAAGGTGAGTGAATCATAAATTCTTCACTCCCCTACTGATTACTCTTCGTCTAACTCGATATTTAAACCAAGTGAGCGGATTTCTTTCATAATTACATTGAAAGATTCCGGTGTGCCTGGGTCCATGTGTTGGTTACCACTTACGATGTTTTTATACATCTTCGTACGGCCATTCACATCATCAGATTTCACCGTTAACATTTCTTGTAAGGTGTAAGCTGCACCGTATGCTTCAAGTGCCCATACCTCCATCTCACCGAAACGTTGACCACCGAATTGAGCTTTACCACCCAATGGTTGTTGTGTAACAAGGCTATAAGAACCAGTTGAACGAGCATGCATTTTGTCATCAACTAAGTGGTTCAATTTGAGCATATACATATAACCGACTGTTACTGGACGCTCGAATTTCTCACCTGTACGGCCATCATATAAAGTGATTTGACCTGAAGTTGGTAATCCACCAAGTTTTAATAGCTCTTTGATTTCAGCTTCAGCTGCACCATCAAATACTGGTGTCGCAACCGGTAAACCTTTACGTAGATTTTCAGCTAAACGTAATACTTCTTCATCAGTGAAGGTACTTAAATCCACTTTTTGTGAGCCATTACCTAAGTCATACGCTTTTTGAATATAACCACGTAATTTTTCCACTTCTTGTTTTTGTTTAAGCATTGCATTGATTTGATCACCAATACCTTTCGCAGCTAAACCTAAGTGGGTTTCAAGGATTTGACCGATGTTCATACGAGATGGTACGCCCAGTGGGTTCAATACGATCTCAACCGGTTGGCCATTCTCATCGTATGGCATATCTTCAACTGGGTTAATTTTCGAGATAACACCTTTGTTACCATGACGACCCGCCATTTTATCACCTGGTTGGATTTGACGTTTCACCGCGAGGTAAACTTTAACCACTTTTAACACGCCAGGTGCAAGATCATCACCTTTGATGATTTTCTTACGTTTCACTTCAAGTTTATGTTCAAACTCTTTACGAAGTTCTTCGTATTGCTCTGCAAGCTGTTCTAATTGATTTTGTTTTTCTTCATCTGCAATGGTTTGTTCTAACCATTTAGTGCGATCTAATTTATCTAATTGCGCTGCATCAGCACCACTAGAAATAAGAAGATTACGAACACGAGCAAATAAGCCAGCTTCTAAAATCTCTAACTCTTCAGTTAAATCTTTTTTCGCTTCACGAAGTTGCATTTCTTCGATTTCTAATGCACGTTTATCTTTTTCTACTCCATCACGAGTGAAGACTTGAACATCAATAACCGTACCTGATGTACCGTTTGGCACACGTAATGAAGAATCTTTAACATCAGAAGCTTTTTCACCAAAGATTGCACGTAAAAGTTTTTCTTCTGGGGTTAATTGAGTTTCACCTTTAGGCGTTACTTTACCGACTAAGATGTCACCACCTTTAACCTCTGCACCAACATAAACAATACCAGATTCATCAAGTTTGCTTAACGCTGACTCACCTACGTTTGGAATATCCGCGGTAATTTCTTCTGCACCTAACTTGGTATCACGCGCAACACAAGATAATTCTTGAATATGGATGGTAGTGAAACGGTCTTGTTGAACAACACGTTCAGAAACTAACATTGAGTCTTCGAAGTTATAACCGTTCCAAGGCATGAACGCCACTCGAATATTTTGACCTAATGCAAGCTCACCTAAATCAGTAGAAGGACCATCTGCTAATACTTCACCACGATTGATTGGATCGCCTAAATTCACACAAGGAATTTGGTTAATACAAGTATTTTGGTTAGAACGGGTATATTTGATTAAGTTATAAATATCAATACCAGCTTCACCTGCAATGGTTTCATCTTCATTTACTTTAATAACGATACGAGAAGCATCGACGTACTGAACTGTACCACCGCGTTTTGCAACAACCGCAACACCTGAGTCAAGTGCGATCGGTTTTTCCATACCTGTACCAACTAATGGTTTATCAGCACGTAATGTTGGAACTGCTTGACGTTGCATGTTCGCACCCATCAACGCACGGTTCGCATCGTCATGCTCAAGGAATGGAATTAATGCAGCCGCGACAGATACCACTTGTTGTGTCGAAACGTCCATATAGTGAATATCTTCAGGTTTATATAAACCTGATTCACCACGTTCACCACGCGCAGTAACAAAGGCATCGGTAAAACGGTTATTTTCGTCTAAATTTGAGTTTGCCTGTGCAATGATATAGTTTGCTTCATCAATTGCAGATAAGTATTCGATTTCTTCAGTAACTTGGCCATCAACCACTTTACGATATGGAGTTTCTAAGAAACCATAATCATTAGTACGTGCAAACGCAGAAAGTGAGTTGATCAAACCGATGTTTGGACCTTCAGGGGTTTCAATCGGACATAAACGACCATAGTGGGTATTATGTACGTCACGCACTTCAAAGCCTGCGCGCTCACGAGTTAAACCGCCTGGACCTAATGCAGAAATACGACGTTTGTGTGTGACTTCTGATAATGGGTTGTTTTGGTCCATAAATTGCGAAAGTTGTGAAGAACCAAAGAATTCTTTCACCGCTGCAGAAATTGGTTTTGGATTAATTAAGTCTTGCGGTGTGATTGCATCTAAATCACCTAAAGATAAGCGTTCTTTCACCGCTCTTTCTACACGCACTAAACCGATACGGAATTGGTTTTCCGCCATCTCACCTACGCTACGAATACGACGGTTACCCAAGTGGTCAATATCATCCACTTCGCCGCGACCATTACGGATATCGATCAATTTACGCATTACCGCAATAATATCTTCATTGCTTAAAGTGCCAGCGCCTTCACCTTCTGCGATCGCTAAAGAACGATTGAATTTCATACGACCGACAGCAGATAAATCATAACGCTCTGCAGAGAAGAATAAATTATTGAATAACGCTTCTGAAGATTCTGGTGTTGGTGGTTCACCAGGACGCATCATACGATAAATTTCGTAAAGCGCACTGGTTTTGTCATAAGTTGGATCGACACGTAGCGTTTCAGAAATATATGGACCGTAATCT
Source organism: Haemophilus sp. oral taxon 851 str. F0397 (assembly GCF_000242295.1). NCBI lineage: Bacteria > Pseudomonadati > Pseudomonadota > Gammaproteobacteria > Pasteurellales > Pasteurellaceae > Haemophilus > Haemophilus sp. oral taxon 851. The sequence goes on along the minus strand of NZ_JH591078.1, from coordinate 35,653 downwards.
AAATCATTAGTAAATAAAGTTTCGATCGTGGTGTAACCTGCTTGTGCTAATTTTGCAAGAGTCTCTAAAGAAATCTCACCATTTGCAGGGCAAATAATTTCGCCAGACTCTAAATCAACGTAATCTTTCGACGCAACTTTACCTAAAATATATTCAGAAGGCACAACGACTTGTGAAATTTTATCTTTTTCTAATGCCTTGATATGGCGTGCAGTAATACGACGACCACGTTCAACATACACTTTGCCATTTGCTTCAATATCAAAAGAAGCCGTTTCACCACGTAAACGTTCTGGCACTAAAGTCATTAACAATTTATCGCCAGCGACTTCAAAGGTAATTTTATCAAAGAATAAGTTTAAGATTTCTTCAGTGGTGTAGCCTAATGCACGAAGAATGATTGTTGCCGGTAATTTACGACGACGGTCAATACGTGCAAATAAGTTATCTTTTGGATCGAATTCAAAATCTAACCAAGAACCACGGTAAGGAATAATGCGTGCGTTATAAAGCACTTTACCTGAAGAATGGGTTTTACCTTTGTCAGAATCAAAGAATACGCCTGGACTACGGTGTAATTGTGAAACGATAACACGCTCGGTACCATTAATTACGAAAGTACCGTTATCAGTCATTAATGGGATTTCACCCATATAAACTTCATTTTCTTTAATATCTTTGACTGCGCGTGAAGAAGATTCTTTATCGTAGCTCACTAAACGTAATTTTACACGTAAGCCTGCTGCATAAGTTGAGCCACGAATTTGGCACTCACGTACATCAAATTCAGGTTCTTCTAAACGATAATCTACATATTGTAATTCTGTATAGCCATTATTGCTTACAATAGGGAATACAGAACGGAATGCCGCTTCTAAACCTTGCTGACCTTCAGGATCTTTTTGAATAAATTTATCAAAAGAATCCAACTGAATGGTTAATAAATAAGGAACATTTAAAACTTGCGGACGTTTACCGAAATCTTTACGAATTCGTTTTTTTTCAGAATAGGAGTAACCCATTGGTTTTCCTCTGCTAACTGTTCAGTGACCTAGCCACAAACTAACTGTGACGTGAATGACCGTTAAAATGACCGCACTCTGAACCTTACTTCTGTAGTGGGGTGACAACTCAAATTACATAGGACGACAAATTGAGCAAAACAACGACAAATAACGGTGAATTTGCCATTGCATGGATGTGCTTTCTATCAAAAACACGGTTAAATTAAACAATAAAAGGTCGAAATTGATTAAAAATCAATCTAAATCTTTGCTAATTTTAAGGCGGTAAATTTTAAATGAATGCAGCTTTCTCGTCAAGTTTAAAACTTATGGAGAAATTTTATGAAATAAAAAAACCGCACTTTCAAAAGTGCGGTTTAAAATCTATCAATTCTTTAAATTATAAAGAAGCTTGATCAACAGCAACACCTGCACCCATAGTGGTAGAGATGCTTACTTTCTTGATGAAGATACCTTTAGCAGTAGTTGGTTTTGCTTTGTTTAAAGCAGCCAATAATGCTTGAAGGTTTTCTTTTAATTGAACTTCAGAGAAGTTTGCTTTACCGATAGTGGTGTGGATGATACCGTTTTTATCATTACGATAACGGATCTGACCAGATTTAGCATTTTTAACTGCTTCAGCAACGTTTGGTGTCACAGTACCAACTTTAGGGTTTGGCATTAAACCACGCGGGCCTAATACTTGACCTAATTGACCAACAACACGCATTGCATCAGGAGAAGCGATAACAACATCAAAGTTCATTTCGCCTTTTTTGATTTGCTCTGCTAAATCTTCCATACCGACTAAATCAGCACCTGCTGCTTTAGCTGCATCTGCGTTAGCACCTTGAGTGAACACAGCTACGCGTACTTCACGACCAGTACCGTGTGGTAATACAGTTGCACCACGAACGTTTTGGTCAGATTTACGAGGATCGATACCTAAGTTTACTGCAACGTCAACACTTTCAACGAATTTAGCTGTTGCGAATTGTTTTAATACCGCGATCGCTTCGTTGATTTCGTATGCTTTAGTAGAATCTACGCCAGCTTTGATTGCTTTCATTTTTTTAGTCAATTTAGCCATCGTATTATTCCTCCACCACTAAGCCCATAGAGCGAGCAGTACCAGCAATTGATTTCATTTTGGTTTCGATAGACGCGCCAGTCATATCTGCTGCTTTAGTTTCAGCGATTTGACGAACTTGATCTAAAGTTACTTTACCCACTTTCTCTTTGTTCGGTTTACCAGAACCAGATTTGATACCTGCAGCTTTTTTCAATAATACTGCTGCTGGTGGAGTTTTAGTTACGAAAGTAAATGAACGGTCTGCATATACAGTGATAACAACTGGAATAGGTAAACCTTTTTCTAAACTCTCAGTACGAGCGTTGAATGCTTTACAGAATTCCATGATGTTCACACCTTGTTGACCTAATGCAGGACCAACTGGTGGTGATGGGTTTGCCATACCAGCTGCAACTTGCAACTTAACATAGGCTTGGACTTTTTTTGCCATTTTAGTTTTCCTCTAATTGGGTAATAACGCTATTAAATAGCTCCCCGATAATTTTCAGTGCAACATTCATTGCACCACACAAAAATATGAGCCGCGAACGGCTCATAATGGGCGCGGATTATATAAAAAGTGCGGTTGTTTTTCAAGCACTTATTAAATCCACTATAAGAAATTATTGCGCATCACCAATTAACACTGAATCTAATGCAATTTCAATCATATCATTGAATGTTAATTGGCGCTCTTCTGCCGTGGTTTGTTCGTGAGTACGAATATGGTCAGACACAGTACAAATTGTTAATGCTTTTGCACCATATTCTGCAGCCACACCATAAATTCCAGCCGCTTCCATTTCCACACCTAAAATGCCGTATTTTTCCATTACATCGAACATTTCTACATCGGGTGTATAGAATAAATCCGCAGAGAATAAGTTACCTACACGAACGGCTTTGCCTTTTGCTTTTGCAGCTTGAACAGAGGCTTGTGCCATATCGAAATCAGCAATAGCTGCAAAGTCGTTATCTTTGAAACGAATACGGTTTACTTTTGAATCAGTACATGCACCTAAACCGATAATTACATCGCGCACTTTCACATCCATACGAACAGCGCCACAAGACCCTACACGGATAATTTTTTTCACACCGTATTCAGTGATTAATTCTTTCGCGTAAATAGAGCAAGATGGAATTCCCATACCGTGGCCCATAATAGAAATCTTACGACCTTTGTAAGTACCGGTATAACCAAGCATATTACGAACATTTGTTACTTCTACTGCATCTTGCAAAAACGTTTCTGCAATGTATTTTGCACGAAGTGGATCACCTGGCATTAAAACAACATCAGCAAATGCACCTTCAGGCGCGTTAATATGTGGAGTCATAATTTTCCTTCCTTTTTTCAAATGTAAAAATAAAAAGTGCGGTCATTTTTCACCGCACTTATCCGAGAATTAAAGCGCTGCTGCACCGAGTCCGATGAACAAGCCTGCAATCGTTGCACTCATTAAGTTTGCTAAAGTACCCGCGATTACTGCTTTTAAGCCTAAACGTGCAACATCACTACGACGATTTGGTGCCATTCCACCTAAACCACCGATTAAGATTGCAATTGAGCTGAAGTTAGCAAAACCACAAAGTGCGAAAGTAATAATTGCTTTGGTTTTTTCAGTTAATACAATCGCAGAATCTGGTTGCAAGTATTTTGCAAATTCAAGGTATCCTACGAATTCATTAACCGCTAATTTCATCCCGATCATTTGTCCTGCGATACCCGCTTCGGTACCGTCAGTCACACCGATTAAGTATGCTAATGGTTTGAAAACTAAACCAAAGATAGATTGTAAAGTTACGTCGCCATAGCCGAACCAGCCACCAACGCCACTTAAAATACCGTTAATTAATGCAATTAAACCAACGAATGCGATTAACATTGCACCTACGTTTAACGCAAGTTGCATACCTGCACTCGCACCGCCCGCCATTGCTTCAAGTACGTTAGTTGGTTTTTCTGAATCATTGTCTTCTGGTTGTTTATCAGAGAATTGTTCTGTTTGTGGGAACATTAATTTCGCAAATAATAAACCTGCTGGCGCCGCCATAAATGACGCAGCGATTAAGTATGTCAATGGCACGCCCATTCCAGCATAACCTGCCATTACTGAACCCGCGATAGATGCTGTACCACCTACCATGATGGCAAATAATTCAGATTGGGTCATATTTTTAATGTAAGGGCGAACAACCAATGGTGCTTCAGTTTGACCAACGAAAATATTAGCAGCCGCTGACATGGATTCTGCTTTTGAAGTACCCAATGCTTTTTGTAATGCACCGCCTAATACTTTAATTACCACTTGCATAATGCCGAGATAGTAAAGCACAGAAATTAAGCCAGAGAAGAACACAATAATTGGTAATACTTTCACTGCAAAAATGAAACCTGAAGGTTTGCTTGGATCAGCTAAACCACCGAATACAAAGTTAATACCTTCGTTACCGTAAGCAATAACATTTGATACGGCATCAGCGGTTGCACCAAGTGCTTGTTTACCTGCTGGCACATATAAAATAAGGGCGGCAAATCCAACTTGGATTGCTAACGCCCCGAGCACGGTTCTGATACTAATTGCTTTACGATTATTGGAAAGTAACACGGCAATAGCGATTAATACGACCATTCCCAAAATGCTGCTTAACACACTCATTTGATTCCCCTAGATTGGTTAAGTTAATAAAAAAATCGGTTTATTCTACTTGTTTTCTCACAAAAAGTCGGCGAATTTTCACCGCACTTTCTTGTAAGCGACTACAAAATAGTCAAAACCTTGTTAATTCCACATTGACGCGCATAAGCAGCCAATGCATTAGTTTCTTCCGCACTTGGAATATGCGTTGATAACCCAGTTTCATCGCGCGCACCTTTACTATGCACACGGATAATTTTTAATGCCACATCAGGATAATTTCGTAAAAGTAACGCAACTTTGCCCACCAAATGTTCAGCATCAAAAAAATTCTTTAAAAAAACTAACCGCACTTCTTCCACTTTATTTAACGGCAACAAGGCAGCCAGATTTTGCAAATTTCGCTCAAGTTTATCGTTTTTTATATGTAAACGTTCTGGTATCACTTGCTGTGGTACAATTCCTGTTTGATTTTGTCGGTCAAAACAGAGCGTTTGTAAACCAGCGCCCTCTCCTTTCAGATCGAATAAAAATTTATCAGTGACATCAATTAACGAACGAATACGATCAAACTCAAAAAAGCCACTACTATCCAAATAACAGGTTAATCCTTGAGAACGTAAAGCCTCAAATAGTGGCACCAGTTTTTTATGATGGATAGTCGGTTCACCACCTGAAATTGTGACACCTCGAATAAATGGAACTGCCTCCATAACCTGTTCATACAAATACTGCAAACTAACCAATTTCGCATTTTCCGTATAACGAGGAATAGTTTCCGGATTATGGCAATACAAGCAATTTAACTTACAACCTTGCAGAAAAATACTCGAACGATTGCCTTGCCCTTCTACATTTGAAAAAGGAATAATCCGATGCAACGGCACAAAAATCTCAGATAGTGCGGTCATTTTTCCAATTATTTTTCAGCGGTGACATCTTTTTCATCGCGCAATTGGCGATCAAACACGTTGGCACATTCATCCGTACCCGAACCATACCAAGTTGTATCGCGTAACGCGACTTCGCCTTTACGGTATTTTTCAACTTCGCTTTTCTTCACCAAATAACCTGTAACGCGAATTAAATCCGTATTTTTCAAATAGGTGGTAATGTAGCGATAGCCTAAAGAGAATGCACCATCAATAATATCCACCACCGCATCGCAGTGATCCACATAGGTTTGATCAAAGGCGAATAAATCCCCTGTACCAGATGGGAAATATTTATGGAACGGCGCAGACTGTTTTAAATGCGCAAGTAACGTTGGTTCTTCGCCTACACGAATACGGTGAGCCGGTGCGTTACGTTTGTCTTCTTCGTGGTTACTTGCGCCAACTTGCGCATGTAATAAATAACGATTGCCAGTACGTTCTGCATAAACCCCTTCATGTGCATCGGTGATTTCTTTAAGTTTATCCATAATTGCTGTCGCAATTTCATCACCACGAGCACTCTTACCAAAGGTTTCATTTAAGCCTTCACATTGCAATAAGTGGTTTGCTGCATCTGCCAAGCCCACAATTGCGAACATCCCCGTAAAATTAGTGCGTTTGATAAAGCCTTCTTTTTCGAGGAATGAACTGTTAAAGAAATTACTTTCTTCCACTACAAACTTATGGCGTTTATCCATGGTTGAAAGAGCACATTTCGCCACACGTGGTAATAATTCGTTTACCATTTCATCCGCACTTTTACACGCGCGAGCAATCGTACCTAGACGTAAACGCGTTAATGTGTAAGCACCGCCACATTCAGGCAATGCGTTATAGCAACTTGCTACGCCATATTCTTCACCTAGATCGGAAATATAGTACGCATCGTTTGCAAAAGATGGCTTCGAAACTAATAAACAGGCTTTTGCTGCAAGTTCAGCAAACTCACGGCTCGTTTTGGATTTATCATAACGAATAGTCATATTCGGTGTTGGCGCTTCAAGCTCAATCACTGCACGTAAAATCAAGCGACCCGCTTTCGTATCATAAGGCCCAATATTGGCATGACAAAATGAATCAGGCACAGTTTTGTCGATATGATTTAAGAAACGTTTAATTTTTATATAGTCTTTTTCTTCATCAGTAATGAAAGGTTCGAGCAATACATCAAGACGACCAACATAAACAGGATAAGTTGTAATGGATGGCACGTGAGAGTAAAGAATCAATAATCCATCAAGTGCCTCATCAAGATCTTTTGGTGGCGGCAACTCTAAAAATTCGCAGCCTTTTTGGATATACACATTATAATCAGGCAGGATATAGCGAGGGCGATAAATCGCGTAACCTTCACATAAATCACAAATCATCTGATTCTGTAAAAAGCCCCATTCTTCATCGGTATAGCCAAGCAGATCGCGAGGATCAAATAAACGCTCAGCAATATTGCCTAATGTCATTAATTTTTGATGATAAGTCAGATTATTGGCTTTAACCGTATCGAGAATATCTTGAAGTGAAGCTAACATAATGTCCCCCTTTAAAAATGGTTTTGTATTGTACGCAATGGTAACAAAATAGACAATTTTGAAAATGTGAGCAAGATCACATTTTCAGAAATAAAAACTGAAGAAAACGGTTAACTAGTAAAATAAGAAAGATCTAAATTTAGATGAGTGAAAAAAGGACTTTGACTGGCGGAGTAATGAAGATCCGCCAGTTTTAATTTAATTGATGAGTTTTAAATGTTATAGCTTGAATAACACATTTTCTTCACAAAAGGGATTATCTCTTGTAATGCTTGTTGAATAGAAATTAGCCCTAGATTCATTTGAGTCTCTTTTCCCGCGGGTGGACAAAATGCAAGATGCTTATCGACATCATTAATCGGTTTCCAGCGTCTTGGCTGAGAAGAACGACTATTTGGATAAAACCCGATTGTCGGAATATTAAACGCACTGCTCAAATGCAATGGCCCTGTAGATCCCGCAATAAATAAATCCGCACAAGCTAAAGAATGCGCAAAATCCACTAAACCTTTATTCTTATCATAAATAACTACGCGTGAATCATTCACTAGATTAGCTAACTCATGGGCTTTTTCACTTTCGCCAGGCCCTGCTGTCAGCACAACATTGCAATCAAATTCAGCCAATAAGCCTTTAATTAAATCTGCATATTGCGCTAAAGAAAGATTCGTAGCTGAACCACCAGAACCGCTATGCACAAAGATCCATTTTTTATTTGCGGAAAGTCCTAAACTCTCTTGCAAGAAAATGCGTTGATTTTCCACCGCACTTTTCTCAAAGGTTAAATAAGGCGGTTTAGGTTCAACAATTGGCATATTATGCTTTTGCAAAAAAGCGCGGACTAAATCTTGATTATATTCTGCTTCCGATTTTTCAGAACGAGAACGGCGTTGTGTTAGACGGTGATTATAGAGAATTTGAACCCATTTAGTCGCAGGTGCAAGGCGATATTTAATCCCACTTTTCCAAGCGAGTTTTCCATTATGAGTATTGGAAAAGAAACTAATCATTCCATCAAACTGCTGCGCTTTGATTTCCTGCACAAGACGATTGAAATCCGTTTTATCATTTTTTTTGCTATCAATAATAACACTATCAATAAACGGACAAACTTCCGCTAAAGGCGCTGTGTAACTCGGAACAAGTGCGGTTAATTTTAAAGAAGGATTCGATAACTTCAGCATAGCAAAAGCAGGCCATGCTTGCATAAAATCGCCTAATTTATCGTTACGAATAACTAAGATCTTTTCCATAATTTCTCCGCTAAAATAAAAAAACCGCACTTGAAAGTGCGGTCGTATTTTATGTTATTTTTGTGGATTATAAAACATCAACACAATTTAAGTCTTCGAAAGATTGCTCTAAACGTTTAGACATAGATTCTTCCATTTTACGTAACCATACTCGTGGATCGTAGTATTTTTTGTTTGGCGCATCTGGGCCTTCAGGGTTACCTAATTGACCTTGAAGATAAGCTTCATTTGCTTTATAGAAGTTCAAAATACCATTCCAAGATGCCCATTGAGTATCGGTATCAATGTTCATTTTAATTGCACCGTAGCTAATTGCTTCACGGATTTCTTCGCGGCTAGAACCAGAACCACCGTGGAAGACGAAGTTAATTGGTTTTGCTGGAAGATTACGTTCTTTCGCAACAAACTCTTGTGATGCACCTAAAATAGATGGTTTTAATTTTACGTTACCTGGTTTGTAAACACCATGTACATTACCGAATGCCGCTGCAACAGTAAAGTTAGGACTTACTGGGTTTAATTGGTCGTAAACATAAAGCACGTCAGATGGTTGAGTATATAAACGAGATTCATCAACACCAGAATTATCTACGCCATCTTCTTCACCACCAGTAATACCGATTTCGATTTCAAGGGTCATCCCCATTTTATCCATACGAGCAAGGTATTCACGGCAGATTGCCATGTTTTCTTCCATTGGCTCTTCAGAAAGGTCAAGCATATGAGAAGAGAACAGTGGACGGCCAGTTTCTGCGAAGTGTTTTTCACCCGCTTCAAGTAAACCATCAATCCATGGAAGTAATTTTTTCGCTGCGTGGTCAGTGTGAAGAATAACAGGAACACCGTATTCTTTAGCTAAAGTATGAACGTGTTTCGCTCCAGCAATCGCACCAAGTACATCAGGACGAGCACCGCTTGCAGGTTTAACACCTTTACCCGCATAGAATGCAGCACCGCCGTTAGAAAATTGAATAATAACTGGGGCTTTTACGCGTGCAGCAGTTTCTAACACGGCATTAACTGAGTCAGAACCTACGCAGTTTACTGCTGGGATAGCAAAGTTATGCTCTTTTGCATAAGCAAAGATTTTTTGCACATCTTCACCTGTTACAACGCCAGGTTTCACGATATCTAATAATTTAGCCATACTTGTGTTTCCTTTTTTATGTTTAGCGAGACAAGCCCGCAATTTGAAGAATTCGTATTGATGATGGCATTTTTGATGCCACCATCAATATGTTATAGAGGAAAAGTGCGGTTAGTTTTTCGCACGTTTTTCAAGAATTTCTACTGCAGGTAATACTTTGCCTTCTACAAATTCTAAGAACGCACCGCCACCCGTTGAAATGTAAGAGATCTTGTCAGCAATACCGAATAAATCAATAGCCGCTAAAGTATCTCCGCCACCAGCGATAGAGAATGCATCGCTGTTTGCAATCGCATGAGAAATGATTTCAGTCCCTTTACGGAAGTTAGGGAACTCAAACACGCCAACTGGGCCATTCCATAAAACGGTTTTTGCATTTTTGATGATTTCAGCCAATTGTTCTGCAGATTTATCACCGATATCGAAGATAGATTCATCATCTTTCACTTCAGTGACTGATTTCTCTGTTGCTGCTGCAGTTTCAGTGAACTCCAAACCAACACGTACATCAACTGGCACAGGAATATCTGTATTTGCAGCTAATTCTTTCGCAACTGGGATTAAATCAGCTTCATGTAAAGATTTACCTACATTGTGGCCTGCTGCCGCAATGAAAGTATTTGCAATACCACCGCCCACAATAATTTGGTCAGCGATTTTTGAAAGAGAATTTAACACTTCTAATTTAGTTGAAACTTTAGAACCACCAACAATGGCCACCATTGGACGAGCTGGTTCTTTTAATGCTTTACCTAATGCATCTAACTCAGCGGCTAATAATGGACCTGCACAAGCGATTGGTGCAAATTCTGCAACGCCGTAAGTTGATGCTTGCGCACGGTGAGCTGTACCGAATGCATCCATCACGAATACATCACAAAGTGCGGCATATTTTTTACCTAATTCAGGATCGTTTTTCTTCTCACCTTTGTTCACGCGTACGTTTTCTAAAACAACAATTTCGCCTTCTTTAACATCTACGCCGTTTAAATAGTCTTGTTCTAAACGAACATTAAAGCCTGCGTCTTTTAAGTAATCAACAACCGGTTGTAAAGAATCTTCTGGTTTGAATTCACCTTCAGTTGGACGACCTAAGTGAGAAGTCACCATCACTTTTGCGCCTTTTTCTAAGGCTAATTTTAAAGTAGGAATGGTCGCACGAATACGCGCATCTGAGGTCACTTTGCCATCTTTTACTGGCACATTAAGATCCGCACGGATAAATACACGTTTACCGGCTAAATCTAAATCGGTCATTTTGATTACTGACATAATCTATCCTCTTGTTAAGTTAAAATTAAAATTGAAAACTTTTCGTATTATACCTACTTCGCGCTAGGTTGTAACGATTTAGATCAAAGAAATTCTTATTTGCTTTGGCAATTCATTACCTGCCATTTTTTATCATAACAAATGAATAATTCGTTTCGGCTTGCACCTAAATAAGCATTTTTTAATTGTGGATTATGTTGTTTCATCCAACGAAAAAGTTCATTGCGGCTTAAATTTTGATTCGGTAATTTTAATGAGCTAAATAATTCCTGCTCCTTAGCAAAATATTGCTGGGCAGAATCAAATGCACAGCTACCATGTTTTTCCCATTCACCTTGCAATAATTGTTCACCTGGTGAGATAGCCAAATATCGTGCTAATAAATCTTTTGGCAAGGCTGGTAAATCGCCCTTACAAAAACGTGGATGATCCGTCACTGAAAGTGCATTTGCATTTTGAGGCCATAATCCATGAACGACCCAACCTAAAGTGCGGTTACTTCCACATTGATATTGAGAGGAGGAAGGCAACTGATTACCATATTTTTCACGCTGAATATCACAAAATCCAGGCGACCAAGATAATGCCAACATATAATAATCGACAGGCGCCTTTGCATTTTGCCCAATAGGATCATCAGGCATAATCACATCATAATTGGTAAAAACATTCGGATTTTTCACCGCACTTTTTTCAATATCCGTCCGCTTTGTCTCAAATTGAGGCTCAAATTTAGGCTCAGATACTTTTGTTTGCTTCGTCTGCTCAATTACGGGAGAAGGTGATTGATTTTTAGTTTTGGTTGAATCGGTAAAATACTGCCAAATTGCTAATACAACGAGGACAATAAGAGAAAGGGTGGAAGTGAATTTTTTCATAAATTTTGTTTAGTTTTTGTCAATCAAGTTTTTGTCGGCTATAATTCGCGCCTTTCAACTTTCTATTAAGGATCACAATGGCATTACTCATCACTAGCAAATGTACCAACTGCGATATGTGCTTACCAGAATGCCCGAACGAAGCCATTTCCATTGGCGATGAGATTTATGTGATCGATCCTGTACTTTGCACGGAATGTGTCGGCCATTACGACACGCCAACCTGCCAAAAAGTTTGCCCAATCACTAACTGCATTAAGCCCGATCCTGAACATCAAGAAACCGAAGAACAGCTTTGGGAACGCTTTGTGATGATTCATCATTCAGATAAATTGTAATTTTTAAAGCAACTGAAATATGACTTATTATCTTCTAAAAGAGTGCAGTTAATTTTGAGCTTATTTTTATTATCAAAAAACTGAAATTTTTCACCGCACTTTTATCTATAAAAAGAACTAGATTGAGTGACTTTTCTTCACATTATCCCGCTACGGCTGGTAAATATCCCCATTGAATTAAAAATGGAATGACCATAATCACCACGCCAATCAATAACGCAAACACCAAAGCAAAATTACCGCCAGCAACACGATATGGCAATGTTGGATTTTCAATACGTGTACGCCATGCCAAGCCAATTGGTAAAATTAAGCAATAGAACGCACACAACAACCCTGCGTAACTTAATGCAGTAATAAATCCTTCGGGATAAAACAATGCAAACACAAGTGGTGGTAAAAATGCGGCAATGGTTAATACAACGCGATTATTTGGCAAATGATAGCGTTTGAATAAATCACCTAAGCCTTCAAACACACCTAGCATTACGCCCAAAAATGAAGTAATTAAAGCGAGTGATGAGAACACGCGCACCACTTCCCCCATAAAATGAGAACCTGTGATTTCACGTGTTGCATTCACTAAGCCATTTAGCGTTGGGTCAGCTTGTAAAATACGCACAAATTCACTTTGACTTAATACACCATGAGTTGCTAACTGCCATACAAGATAAGCAGCTAATGGAATCGCGGTACCTATCAAAATAGCACGACGGAATTTTTCTACACTTCCACCTAAGTAGCTATTTACACTCGCCATAATGACGTGGAAACCGAAAGAGGTGAAAAATATCGGTGCAGCAGAAACTACAAAAGCATAATCCAAAGGCAATGCCATTAAATTATCTGTTGCCACTTTGGGAAGCATCATAAACAGCACAAAAGCAAAGACGACTAACTTACCAATAAATAACACGCGAGTTAAACCATCCACGCCTTTTGTTCCTACAACGACAAAAGAACCTAATACAACAGTAAAGATAACAATCGCAGTTTTAAGCGACATCGCTTCCATTCCAAAAGCAGTTGGCAAGCCTGAAAGTAAAGATCCCCCACCAGTAATATAAGCGGCTGAAAGTGCATAAAGTAAAATTAATAAACTCAACGTTGCTAAAATTCGTCCAGGAACCCCAAAATATTTTTCAGCGAGCGTGGCGACACCATCATCCAACTGATCCGCTGTTTGATACACTTCTACAAACAACAATCCACTGTAAACCAACAAAGCCCACAAGCCAACGAGCAATAACACGGTATAACCAAAGCCCATGCCCGCTGATGTAAGCGGCATAGCAAGCATACCTGCTCCAATGGTTGTGCCTGCAATAATCAGTGCACTCCCAAATGTTTTATTCTGTAACATAAAATTATCCTTATCGTGTTGTGTTTGAAAACTAATTTAAAGTTGACCGCACTTTTCTTTATAGTGTAAACGGCAAACAGAAAGATAAGAGTCATTGCCTCCAATTTGAATTTGCGCACCTTCTTTAATGACTTCACCTTGATCATTTAAGCGCAAAACAAAGTTAGCCTTGCAGCCACAATAACAAATTGTTTTTAATTCCTCGAGTTGATCCGCCCAAGCCAGTAAATATTTACTTCCTTCAAAAAGTTCCGCTTGGAAATCCGTACGCAAGCCATAACAAAGCACGGGGATCTTGAGTTTATCAACAACATCACTCAACTGGTAAACTTGTTGTTTGCTAAGAAATTGTGCTTCATCCACCAGCACGCAATGCACTTTTTCTTTTTTTAAGTGCTCATTGATTTCATCAAACAAATTGGTTTCCGAGCGAAATAAAAAGGCATCTTGCGAAATGCCAATACGCGATGTGACTTTCCCCACGCCAAAACGATCATCAATGGCAGCCGTATAAACTAATGTGTTCATATCACGCTCACGATAGTTATAGGAAGATTGTAGCAACGTCGTTGATTTTCCAGCGTTCATTGTGGAGTAATAGAAGTAGAGTTTTGCCATTTTGTCTCCTAAATTGCCGGTAATTCCGTCATTGCCCAGCGAGGCTTAACATCAATAGCCAGATCGCTATGTTGACCTTGTTTTAAACGTAAAAAACCTGTGTAAGCAATCATCGCGCCATTATCTGTACAAAATTGAGGTTGAGGATAAAACACTTCGCCACCTAAATTTTTCATTAAGTGCGCAAGCGTTTCTCGGAGTTTTTTATTTGCGCTCACCCCTCCCGCAATCACTAAACGTTTATAGCCAGTTTCTTTTAATGCGCGCTTACATTTAATGGCAAGTGTATCCACCACTGCATCTTGGAAAGCATAGGCAATATCTGCTTTAGTTTGCTCTATCAGTTCGCCCTCGTTTTTAATTGCTTGATTAACTGTATTCGCGGCAAAGGTTTTTAAACCAGAAAAACTAAAATCAAGCCCTGCTCGATCTGTCATTGGACGTGGAAATGTGAAACGATTTGGTGTGCCTTTTTCTGCTAAACGAGAAAGTGCTGCACCGCCCGGATAATCTAATCCAAGTAATTTTGCTGTTTTATCAAAGGCTTCGCCAGCAGCATCATCAATGGATTCGCCAATCACTTCATATTTTCCTACACCATCGACACGCACTAATTGAGTGTGACCACCCGATACCAACAAAGCAACAAAAGGAAAGTGCGGTGAATTTTCATCAAGCATTGGCGCAAGTAAATGCCCTTCCATATGATGAACGCCAATCGCTGGGACATTCCACGCATAAGCTAAAGAACGCGCAATCGTAGCGCCGACAAGCAATGCGCCGACAAGCCCTGGGCCACTCGTATAAGCCACGCCATCAATATCGCTCGCCGTTAAGTTAGCTTCTTCTAACGCAGCTTTAATAAGAGGAGCTGTTTTACGAATATGATCGCGCGATGCTAATTCAGGAACCACACCACCATAATCTGCATGCAGGGCAATTTGAGTATAAAGTTGATTAGCAATTAACCCTTTTTCTTCATCATAAATTGCCACGCCCGTTTCATCACACGAGGTTTCAATGCCTAAGATTTTCATTGATTTTCTTAATTTATTACCTAAAATATTGCGCGATTTTACCCTGTTTAAGCGGTTTTAACCAGTTGAAACCACAAATATTAAGGCAAATTGGCATTCTTTCCTTTACTTTTGCCCTAAAAGTAGATTAGAATTGCATCCTTTATTGGATTTGCCATTTGCAGAATCCTGCGGTGGTGATGATAAAATTTTAAATTGCAATTAAATTAAACTCATTGAGGTGATTGGCTTATGCCTGTAATTAAAGTACGTGAAAACGAATCATTTGACGTAGCTTTACGTCGTTTCAAACGCTCTTGCGAAAAAGCGGGAATCTTAGCTGAAGTACGCGCTCGCGAATTTTACGAAAAACCAACTACAATTCGTAAACGTGAAAATGCAACACTTGCAAAACGTCACGCAAAACGCAACGCTCGCGAAAACGCGCGCAATACCCGTTTATACTAATTTATAGTATTTTCTGACTCGAGTTAAGACAAACCGTGAATCCTTTGGACTCACGGTTTTGTTACTTTAAGCACAACAAAAATCTACGCCAAAAACGACCGCACTTTCACACCACGATCACGGAGGCTCGACAATGAAAGGTTCTATTCCACGCCCCTTTATTGATGATTTGCTGACAAAGTCCGATATTGTCGATGTGATTAACGCGCGCGTAAAACTAAAAAAAGCTGGCCGCGATTATCAAGCCTGCTGCCCTTTCCATCACGAAAAAACACCATCCTTCACGGTTAGTCAAAAGAAACAGTTTTATCATTGCTTTGGTTGTGGCGCACATGGTAATGCGATTTCCTTTTTAATGGATTATGACAAGCTTGAATTTGTAGAGGCGATTGAAGAACTTGCAGCGATGGCAGGGCTTGAAGTACCTTACGAAAAACGCACTAATAACAGCGGGAAACCTCAAGCTAATTATCAAACCAAACGAAATCTCTATGAATTAATGCAAGAGATTGCCAAGTTTTATCAAAGCCAATTGCCATTAAATACGCAAGCGCAAGAATATTTACAACAACGTGGGCTTTCGGCTGAAATTATTGAGCGTTTCCAAATTGGGTTTGTACCGAATGCGATGGATACTGTACTGCGTAAATTTGGTGTTAATCGTGAAGAACAACAAAAACTCATTGAGTTAGGCATGCTTTCTCGAAATGATCGTGGCAATATTTATGATAAATTCCGAAATCGCATCATGTTTCCAATACGCGATAAACGTGGTCGCACAGTGGCTTTTGGAGGGCGGGTATTAACAGATGAAAAACCGAAATATCTGAATTCGCCAGAAACCATTACTTATCATAAAGGTAACGAGCTTTATGGTTTGTATGAAGCCTTACAAACCAACGATGAACCCAAACAATTACTTGTTGTTGAAGGTTATATGGATGTAGTGGCATTAGCACAATTTGGCGTGGATTATGCTGTCGCTTCTTTAGGTACATCCACGACATCAGAACAAATTCAACTTATTTTTCGTTCGACCGAACAAGTTGTTTGTTGTTACGATGGTGACCGTGCAGGGCGTGATGCGGCTTGGCGAGCGTTAGAAAATGCATTGCCTTATTTAGAAGATGGCAGACAACTCAAATTTATTTTCTTGCCAGAGGGAGAAGATCCTGATACTTACATTCGCCAATATGGCAAAGAAAAATTTGAAGAATATATCGAAAGTGCACAATCTTTAAGTGAGTTTATGTTTGCTCACTTAAGTCCACAAGTTGATTTTTCTAGCAAAGAAGGGCGCGGAAAATTAGTTGCTTTGGCTGCACCATTAATTCGCCAAATTCCAGGAGAAATGCTACGCTTATCACTACGCAATATGCTTGCTCAGAAGCTAGGAATTTTTGATCAAACACAGTTGGAAAATCTTATTCCAAAACAATTAGAACAAGCCAATACACAACAAAAAGTCGCTAATAATAAGCTCAAGAAGACACCAATGCGAATGGTCATTTCATTGCTTCTGCAAAATCCTGAATTAGTAAAACGTATGTCTGAAAGCGGTGTGCAAGCATTACGTGCAGAAGCTGGTTTTGAAATTTTGGAAAAATTGACCGCACTTTGTCGCCAACGAGAAGGGATTACTACAGGGCAGATTTTAGAGCACTTCCGTGATACGCCTTACAGCAATCCCCTTGAAATACTGGCAACTTGGGATCATTTATTAGACGAAGCAGAAATGATCAATGCATTTTCACAAAACTATCGTCGCTTAAATATTCAAGCCATTGAGCGAGACATTGAAATGCTTATTGCTAAAGAACGAGCTGAAGGACTTACTGACGAGGAAAAAACAGTGCTCGTTCACCTTTTAGCGGGGAAAGAACAGCAGAAAAAACAGTTAGTTAATCCTCAATAACAATGATAAAATTCTAGGTTCGTAACAAAAATTATATTGCTACTATCACATCAAGCAAAACGGATATAAAAATGGAAAAAAATCAACAATCTACGGCTGAACAATATTCAGAACAAATTGAACAACTGATGGAATTAGGTCGCACTCAAGGTTATTTAACCTATGCAGAAATTAATGATTTATTACCAGAAGATGTCATCGACCCTGAATATTACGATAAATTGCTACAAACGCTGCAAAATGATGCAGGGATTCCGGTTTTGGACGAAGCCCCTGAAAGCGATGAGATGATGTTGAATGACACCATTCCGGATGAAGATGCGGTAGAAGAGGCAACCCAAATTCTTTCAAATGTAGAATCTGAAATCGGTCGAACAACCGATCCTGTCCGTATGTATATGCGTGAAATGGGAACGGTTGATCTTCTCACTCGTGAAGATGAAATCAGCATTGCAAAACGTATTGAAGAAGGAATTGATGAAGTTCAAACATCCATTGCAGCCTATCCTGAAGCTTTAAATGAGTTGCTAAAAAATTATGATGATGTGGAAAAAGGAAACTTCCGTTTAGCTGACTTAATTACAGGTTTTGTCGATCCAAATGCCGAAATAGAAGAACATAATGTCATTGATGAAAGCTTTTCTGAAGACGGAGAAGAATCAGAAAGTACGGATGTTGAAGACAATGAAGATGAAGATGAAAGCGAAGCAGAATCTACATCAGATTCCAGCGAATCTGATAATAGCATCGATCCAGAAGTCGCGAGAGAAAAATTCCAACAGTTAAAAGACCAGCACACCAAAACGCTTGCTGTTATTGAAAAACATGGTCGTTCAGGAAAACGCGCTCAAGATCAAATTGCACTACTTGGTGAAATTTTTAAACAATTCCGCTTAGTGCCAAAACAATTTGATTTACTCGTTTTATCAATGAAAGAAATGATGAAACGTGTGCGCCATGAAGAACGCCAATTACAAAAAATATTAGTTGATATTGCAGGAATGCCAAAAGATGATTTTGAAAAACTCATTATTACTAATGGCAGCAATACTGAATGGGTACAAAAAGCCTTAAAATCCAGTAAACCATGGGCAAAACGCTTACCAAAATATGAAGAACGTATCCTAGAAGCATTAAGTAACTTAGCTAGCATTGAAGAAAATACGAAACTTACCATTACCCAAATGCGCGATATTTGTGATGCAGTCGCTCGAGGTGAACAAAAAGCTCGTCGCGCTAAAAAAGAGATGGTGGAAGCTAACTTGCGTTTAGTAATTTCTATCGCGAAAAAATACACAAATCGCGGTTTACAATTCCTAGATTTAATTCAAGAAGGGAATATTGGTTTAATGAAAGCGGTAGATAAATTTGAGTATCGCCGTGGTTATAAATTCTCTACATATGCCACTTGGTGGATTCGCCAAGCCATCACACGCTCTATTGCGGATCAAGCTCGTACAATCCGTATTCCGGTACATATGATTGAAACAATCAATAAACTTAACCGCATTTCTCGCCAGTTATTACAAGAAATGGGACGTGAAGCAACGCCAGAAGAATTAGCTGAACGTATGGGAATGCCTGAAGATAAAATCCGTAAAGTATTGAAAATTGCAAAAGAGCCAATTTCTATGGAAACGCCTATCGGTGATGACGATGACTCACATTTAGGTGATTTTATTGAAGATTCAACCTTAGAACTTCCTTTAGATTCTGCAACAGCACAAAGCTTAAGAGTTGCGACTCACGAAGTTCTTGAAGGTCTAACGCCACGAGAAGCAAAAGTATTACGTATGCGTTTTGGTATCGATATGAATACCGACCATACGCTTGAAGAAGTGGGTAAACAATTCGATGTTACACGTGAACGTATTCGTCAAATTGAAGCAAAAGCGTTACGTAAATTACGTCATCCTAGCCGCTCAGAAACATTAAGAAGTTTCCTTGACGACTAAAAATTACAAATAAAAAGGAGCTATATCTCCTTTTTTATTACGTTAAACTAATAATAAAAAACCCGATCTAAGACCGGGTTTTATTTTGCCTATCTGACAAATTATTCTGCAACAACGATTACATCTAATGTTGCAAATACTTCACCGTGAAGTTGGAAACGAACATCGTGGTCACCAAGAGTACGGATTGGACCGTTTGGTAAACGAACTTCACTTTTCGCAATTTTAACGCCTGCTGCAGTTACTGCTTCTGCCACATCACGAGTAGTGATTGCGCCGAATAAACGACCTTCATCACCTGCTTTAGATGCGATAGTCACAGAACCTAATGCAGTAACTTCTGCTGCACGAGCTTGAGCTGCTGCAAGATTTGCTGCCGCTGCTGCTTCTAATTCTGCACGACGTGCTTCAAAGTGTTCAATGTTAGCTTTAGTTGCCATAACTGCTTTACCTTGTGGGATTAAGAAGTTACGTGCAAAACCTGATTTAACATTTACTTGATCGCCCACTTGACCTAAGTGAACAATTTTATCTAAAAGAATTACTTGCATTACCGTGTCTCCTTAATTACTGATGATTGTCAGTGTATGGAAGTAACGCTAAATAGCGAGCGCGCTTGATTGCACGAGCTAATTGACGTTGGTACTTCGCACGAGTACCGGTAATACGGCTAGGTACAATTTTGCCGCTTTCTGAAATATAGTTCTTTAATGTAGCGATATCTTTGTAATCGATTTCAACAACATTTTCCGCTGTAAAACGGCAGAACTTACGACGACGGAAATAACGTGCCATTTGGCTAGTCTCCTAATCTATAAATTCGATTTGCTCGGCATGTAAAACTAATTGGCATAACCCACTTTGGGTTTTATGTGATGTAATAAATCCCACCACCAAAATTTTACTACCGACCGTAATGCTTTGAGTTTTTTCTATCAATTGATTACCACTAATTTGAACTGGCATCTTTAACCAAGCTTGACGAGTGAAACCACTTTCAATTTGATCAGAACGATGTTCTAACAAAAACTTGCAATGCTCAATTCCACTAGGGCTCTTTAATCGCTTTGGTAACTGAGAAACGACTCCCATAACCGAAAAACGATTATCAATTTTCAAATTACTCTTCAGCATCCTCAAAATCGTTGTTTTCAACTTCAGCTAAAGGTTTACGTTCTTCTTTAGCCGCTTTCATTGGGGACGCTTCTGTTACGGCGTGCTTAGTATGGATAACAAGACTGCGTAATACAGCATCGTTATAACGGAAAGTCGTTTCTAGCTCGTCGATGACTTGTTGAGGCGCTTCTACATTCATAAGCACATAGTGTGCTTTGTGTAATTTATTGATTGGGTACGCTAATTGGCGACGACCCCAATCTTCTAGGCGATGAACTTGACCACCAGCTTCTTTTACAGAACCGGTGTAACGTTCGATCATACCTGGTACTTGCTCGCTTTGGTCCGGATGAACCATAAACACGATTTCGTAGTGACGCATTACTGCTCCTTACGGGTTAATCAGCCTTTGACGTAGATCAGCCACCAATCTGCAAAGGCAAGGAACGAAAAATTCAATGTGGCTAAGAATTGCGGATTATACCGATTTTTTTACGTTCCGCAACCAGTTTGAGTTCTTTTTGAACAAAAAAGAAGGCCAATATTGTAACAATATCGGCCTATCTCAGATCTTCTATGATTAACGACTGCGGAAAATAATACGACCTTTACTTAAATCATAAGGAGTCATTTCTACAGTCACTTTATCCCCAGTCAAAATACGGATATAGTTTTTACGCATTTTTCCAGAAATATGCGCAGTAACCACGTGACCGTTTTCTAACTCCACGCGGAACATAGTATTCGGTAAAGTCTCTAAAATTGTGCCTTGCATCTCAATGCAATCTTCTTTCGCCATTGTATCCTCTAAAAATAATCGATTTTTTATCCGCACTTTAGGCGGAAAAGTTAAGAAAAACGGGCGGATTATAGCCGTTTTTGGCTTTCTACGAAAGAAAAAATAATATTGTTCATAAAAAACTCAAATTAGCATAAGTTAACAATGATTTACAAAGCCAAAACAAGCCCTATAATAACCGCACTTTTATAAAAGAAGATAGTATATGAATTCAAAAAAACATTTAGGCCATACGGCGCGTAAACGCTTTGGCCAAAACTTTTTACATGATACTTCTGTGATTCAAGGTATCGTGGCGGCGATTTACCCTCAATCCAATCAATTCTTAGTGGAAATTGGTCCTGGACTTGGCGCATTAACAGAGCCAGTTGGAGAGCTTGTCGATCATCTTACTGTGGTAGAGCTTGACCGAGACCTTGCAGAACGTTTACGTCACCATCCATTTTTACATCAAAAGCTCACAGTTATTGAAACAGATGCAATGCAATTTGATTTTGGTGAACTTTATACAAAAGAAAATTTGGCAGAAAAAGGGCAAAAATTACGTGTGTTTGGTAACTTACCTTACAACATTTCTACCCCATTGATGTTCCACTTGTTTAAGTACCATGATGTGATTCAAGACATGCACTTCATGCTACAAAAAGAAGTGGTGAAACGCTTATGTGCAGGACCAAATAGTAAAGCCTACGGCCGCTTAACCATTATGGCGCAATACTTCTGCCAGGTAATGCCTGTGCTTGAAGTGCCGCCTTCTGCATTCAAACCAGCACCGAAAGTGGATTCTGCCGTTGTGCGTTTAATTCCGCATAAAGAATTGCCACACCCTGTAAAAGATTTATATTGGCTGAACCGTGTTTGCTCCCAAGCGTTTAATCAACGTCGAAAAACATTACGCAATGCACTTTCAACACTATTTTCACCTGAAAATCTGACCGCACTTGGTATTGATTTAAATGCACGCGCAGAAAATTTGGCTATCGCAGATTATGCGCGTTTAGCAAACTGGTTGGCAGACAATCCACCAGCTGATTTAGATGGAGATAAATTTTTAGAGTTAAGTGAAGACTAATATGAATATCGCGTTTTCATCTGATAATAACTATGCACCATATTTAGCCATTAGCATATTAAGTGTATTAAAAAATAATTCGAAATCTGAAATTAGTTTCTATGTTTTGGATTTTGGGATTGATAATAACAATAAAGAAATTATAGAAAGTATCGTTTGCAATCATAGAAAAAGTATCAAATTTATAAGCGTGGATAAAGATGAATTTGCTAACTTTCCTATTACAATAAATTATATTTCTTTAGCAACCTATGCCAGATTAAATATAACTCAATATATCCCTGATGTAGATAAGTTACTTTATATTGATGTTGATACGCTAACAAATGGCTCATTAGATGATTTATGGAATACTGATATCGAACAGTATTCACTTGCCGCATGTAAGGATTTCTTTATTGAAATTGAGCAAGCAGATTACAAGACTAAAATTGGCTTAGAAAATCATCATTATTTTAATGCTGGTGTACTTCTTATCAATATGCGAAGATGGCGAGAATTGAATGTTCTAGAGGTGAGTCTGACCTGGTTAAATAAATATAAGGTGTTATAAAGTATCAAGATCAGGATATCTTAAATGGTATTTTCAAAGACGATGTTAAATTTATAAATACAAGATTTAACTTCACGCCATCTGAATCTGGCTATATAAAATATCGAAAAGAACGAGAAATTCAATTTCCTGCAGTTATTTACCATTATCCAGGACCTGATAAGTTTTGGTCTAGTCGAAGTTCTCACTTAAAAGCCAATTTAGGGTATTCACTATTTAAAGAAATCTGCAATAGTTATCCGAGTTTTAAAGCTGAGTTTGATGTTGTTGCTTTTAGAAAGAAAGTTAAAAGAATAATTAAAGAAATAAAATATAAATTTTTCTATCGCATATTTTAATCTTACTCATTTATTGTATGATGATTTTATATTTATAGTTTATAACCGCCAATTTCTCTGGTAAATTTCAAACTTTAGAGAATTATCATGTCTAGTGGTCATCTATGAATAAGCTTAAACAATTAAGCCTATACAAATCACTTCATAAGTCTATCTACATAAAATGAACAATTTCTTTACCTTGCATTTCTTTAATGCATTGTTGTTCTTTCCATTTTTTTCTATTTAAAGCTCGTATAATATTTTCTTTTATCCGAGTTAAACGCTGTTTCAATGTTTTTTTCTTACGGATTTTTGGACGTTTTCCCCGTTCTTTTTCCAATCCACTTGTTAATACACTTTTACTTTGATTAGCTTGGAGTTCTTGAATACAAATTGCTGGATTCAGTTGATAGACAATATAATTATCAGCATCAACTAATTTATTAAAAATAAGTTCATCAACTGCAACAATTTCATCAGAAGGAATATTCTTTAAGTATTCAATTACATATTTAGCCGCACTTTGAGAAATAATATAACCAGCAGTCCCCCAATGAGTTGATTTTAAAATATCAAAATTCCTAGAATAAAAAGGTGAAATTTTAGTTTGTTTCTCAAGTTTAACTGGCTGTAAAAAAGTTTCTAAACGAATAATAAAAATATCATTAAAATCAAAACGTGTTTTTAACCATTCATTTTGGTTCAAAAATACTTCCGCATTCTCACCAAGAATTACATCATCTTCAAAAATTGTAAGATATTCCAAATTTTCATCCACACACTTATTCCATAATAAGAAATGGCTAATTAAACAGCCTTTTTCTCCTTTAGTAAGTATTTTGGATTCCTCTATATCATGTAATATGGGTTTGATTGATTGATTGATTGATTGATTGATTGATAAGTGTACGCATTAAAGAAACTAAATGAAAGTTTTTTTGATTCAAATTGCTCAGTAATATGTTTGCGACGTTCAGTTGCATTTTCCATACTAATGACAATATTTTCAATAGCACTCATATATAAATAAAAATGGAAATAACTAAGTTTTTTCATTCTACTATACAAAAAGAATAAATCAACAATAAAAGTCTGTGTTAAAATTCTCAAAATTTATTTATAGAAGAGCAAAAATGGCAACCTATTTCGTTGGTGATTTGCAAGGCTGTTATGATGAATTACAGCTTTTATTAGAACGTGTAGATTTCAATCCTACGCAAGATAAACTTTATCTTGTGGGGGATCTTGTAGCGCGTGGGGATAAATCACTTGAATGTCTTCGTTTTGTAAAATCTCTTGGTAATGCAGCGCAAACCGTACTAGGGAATCACGATTTACACTTAATTGCGACCGCACTGGGTATTAAAAAAGTAAAACCACGTGATCGTGTTGATGCCATTTTTAATGCTCCAGATTTTGGTGAACTGATTCATTGGCTACGTCATCAGCCATTACTTGTCCATAGTAAAGAGTTAAATTTCCTGATGGCACACACAGGCATTTCGCCTGATTGGGATTTGGAAACTGCGAAATCTTGTGCAGCTGAAGTTGAACAGATTTTACAACACGGTGATTTTCATTATCTTATTGAAAATATGTATTCTGAACAGCCTGATCGCTGGTCGCCAGATTTGCAGGGCTTAGCGCGTCATCGTTACATCATTAATGCTTTTACTCGAATGCGTTTTTGCTATTTCGATCATCGTTTTGATTTTGCTTGTAAATCTCCTTTAAAAGATGCACCAGCGGAGCTCACGCCTTGGTTTAATTTAGATAATCCACTTTATAAACAAATTCCCATTGTCTTTGGGCATTGGGCAAGTTTAGTGGATGAACCTACGCCACAAGGTATTTATGCTTTGGATACTGGTTGTGTGTGGAATAATCGAATGACTATGTTGCGTTGGGAAGACAAACAGTTCTTCACGCAAAGTGCGGTCAAAAATTACAGTGATTTTTAAGGAAACACTATGCTCTCGCTTACTACTGAATCTTGTGAACTGTTCAATATTCCTTTCTATCAATTTGCCCAAATGAAAAAATTCTGTCCAGAAGATATTCCGGCAATTAAAGCGGATTACAAATTACATTGGGATAATTGGAAAGCGATTATTCAAGAAGTCGCAAAGCAACTTGGCACACCGTTTGCGAAACCGCATATTGAAAGTTGGACCAATGGCTGGCAAGTCCGCGCACATTTCTTCGCTTATTTTAAATATGAGTTTAATCAGAATTCTGCAGCCATTTTTTCGGTGCTATTAAATCGTCGTCGGTTAAGAGTGTGTTTAGATTGGCATTGCTATCGTGCAGATCGCTCACAAATTAATCTGCAACAATATAATCAATGGCTTGATCAATTTGATTTCAAACAATTTGCCGATTTTGATATTTGGCGAGAAGATGAAAGCGAATATGATGATTTTCGCCAAGTGAAAGCCATTTCTGAAAAAGATCTTCTCTTGCGTTCAGAGGACGATTTTTGGTGTATTGGGAAAAGTATTGAAAAAGATCAACTAAGCCAAATTGATCATGTTTTATTTATCACGCAAACCATCCAACAATTACAACCGCTTTACGATCGCTGTCATCAATAAAGTGCGGTCAATTTCCATTAAATTTTTTCGTCTTGTTTATTTGTTATGCTATCATTACATTAGTTTAACATTTTTAACAATTTCTCTTTTAGGAAAACTTTATGAAAAACGTCGTGATCGTTGGTGGTGGCGCTGGCGGCATTGAATTAGCGACATTTTTAGGCGACAAATTAGGTCTAAAAGAACAGGCTAAAGTGACGCTTGTGGATCGCAATACGACCCATTTGTGGAAACCATTATTACATGAAATAGCTACGGGTGTGATGGATGATGGCACGGATTCTCTGAGCTATCGTGCACACGGGAAAAACCATCACTTCAGCTTTGAACAAGGTTCGATCACGCGCATCAATCGTGAACAGAAATATGTTGAACTTGCCCCTGTTTATGGGCAAGAAGGCGATATGCTCGTGGTCGCACGTCGTATTCCTTATGATTACTTAGTGATTGCTATCGGTAGTAAATCGAACGATTTCAATACAAAAGGTGTGGCTGATAACTGTATTTTCTTAGACAGTTCAGATCAAGCGTTGCGGTTTCAGCAAAAAATGTTGGAATTATTCCTTAAATTCTCTGAAAACCGTGCTTTAGATGATATTGGTGAAGAAGAATTTAAACAAAAATTAGTGGATGAAAATAAAGTGAATATCGCCATTGTTGGTGGCGGAGCAACTGGTGTGGAATTAACAGCTGAGCTTTATCATGCTACGGAAGATTTATCTTCTTACGGCTATGGCAAGATTGATAACTCATGTTTACAAGTCACACTAATTGAAGCGGGACCTCGCTTACTGCCAGCATTACCCGAAGATTTATCTGCTGCGGTATTAGACGAATTGCAAGAAATGGGCGCGAACGTGAAATTAAATACAATGATCACGGAAGCCCAACCAAATACCCTTATCACCAAAGATGGAGAAGAAATTAAGGCAGATCTCATTGTTTGGGCCGCAGGCGTTCGCACTTCAACAGTGACACAACAATTTGATGGATTAGAACTCAATCGAATCAATCAATTAGTGGTAAAAGACACGCTTCAAACAACTGTTGATGATAGTATTTTTGCCATTGGCGACTGTGCAGCATTAACGCAGCCAAACGGTAAATTAGTCCCGCCAAGAGCTCAAGCCGCACATCAAATGGCAAAAGCTTGTGCAAAAAATATCTTTGCACTTTTTGAGAAAAAACCATTAAAAGCATTTAAATATAACGATAAAGGCACCTTGGTTTCTCTTTCTAGCTTTACTGCATTAGGAAGCATTTCGAATAAATTTGGAAAAAATCCACTTACCGTTCAAGGTAAATTTGCACAATTTGCCTATGTATCCTTATATAGAATGCATCAACATGCTTTACATGGTTGCATTAAAATTGGATTGATTATTCTGGTTGATAAACTTAATCGTTATTTAAAACCAAGATTAAAATTACACTAATCTTTAAAAACAAAAGTGCGGTGAAAAATCACCGCACTTATTATCGAAATTTAACTTCTTGTACAATACGCTTAGCTGCAGCTATGGGCAATTGCCCGATAAAAGTAATTTCTTTTCCACCATTCACTTCACTATAAATCGTATATGCCCCTTGCTTCCAAGTATTTTCTGGCAAAACATTAGAACCTGCGTTAGAAACAAATAGTGTAAAAGTAAACAAACCATCGCTATATAGCGCACTATCTATCACTTCATTTTCTAATGTTTCTTGAGTATATCGAATTAAAGAAAAACCTTGTGGCAACCAACCTGCAGACCAAGTTATATCTGAACTTTGTTCATTTTTACTTTCTTTCAACAAAGGGGGCATTGAGACTTTATTAATATACTCCGTCAACCCTCTTAGTCTATCGTCGATATAAAGCGTTACAACTCTAAACTGATCAAGTAATTTACCCTCACTATCAAGCATATCACCGCGTAATAATAAACCATTTTCTTCATCGACAAACACTAAATATTGATATCGGAAATCATCTTTAGGGACGATACGAATCGTGTCAGCAAAACGCCCAGCCACTCGATCTTTTCCTATTTTTATAAAATCATAAACTGAAGAAAGTTTATCAAAATCAGCGCGAACAACAGCCGGCATTGCATCGACAATATTGCCACTATTAAGCGTAAATGCTTGAGTATTTGGCTGAAAATAACTGACTAAATTATCACGTTGAATAATTTCTTGTTGACGCCCATCAAGCGTCACTAATTGCGCATAAGTTTTATTATCTTTCTTAATATGACGATAGCGAAAGGAATCCATATTTGATGGGGTTGTTTGAACAAAGGCAAGCTCATAATTGAGATTATCCAATGCTTGTGTCATTTTATCTAAAGACTGCTTCGCAGAAAGCTCTTCAGCTGAAGTAATGTTACTAAATAGAAAAGAAAGAGAAAGTGCGGTGAGTTTTAACGCGATTTTTTTCATAAACATTAAATTTAAAGGATAAAAATTCACCACACTAAATAGTATATTAGGTGGTGAATTAACATAAATGCACAGGGCTAATCCATATTATTTTTGACTATTACTACTTACATTTAATGCATCTGCATTCATACGACGTTGTAATTCATAGTTCTGTAACATCGCACCAATACGGCGACTTTTTTGTTCAAGCTGCTCTGATGTCAATGTATCTTTGCTCGGCGCATTGTAGCTAACCTCTTGAACCGCATTATTAAATGGCAAGGTTTGCAATACTGGAGTCTCAGGTAAATTAGACGCTTCGTTTTTATTATTGAAAGATTGAACACCAAGTACCGCCACTAAACATACACCAGCAGCAACCGCAACTTGCGTCATTGGCGCAAAGAACGCTTTTAATTTTTGCATAAATGCAGAATTATGTGCATCTTCTGGTTCAGGTTGAGACACGGCAATGACATCGACTTTCTTCACTTCTTCAGATTCAATTAAACCTGCCATTTTAGCGGTAAAATCAGCCCCTAGAAACAAAACGCTTTCTTTACGCATCACTGCACGTACAGCATGGAATGCCTGCCAAGATTCTTGTAATTCTTCGTCTTTCAATAAAGCATCTGTCAAGCCAGCTTCGACTTGTTCGCCATCCATATAGGCTGAAAGTTGCTCTTTTTGCATAGTAAACTCCGACTTTTTTATTCGCGTTGCATCAGTGGTTGAATTTTATTCTCAATAATTTCCCTTGCGCGGAAAATACGAGAACGAACAGTACCAACAGGGCAATCCATAATTTCTGCAATCTCTTCATAGCTCAAACCTTCTAGCTCTCGCAAGGTGATTGCTGTTTTTAAATCTTCTGGCAAACTGTGAATCGTACTAAACACGATTCGTTCAAGTTCACTAGATAACATTTCATTTTCAGGGGTATCTACATCCCGCAAGTGCGTACCCACATCATAATTTTCAGCATCCTCAGCTAAAATATCTTCATTAGGTGGACGACGCCCTTGAGCCGTTAAATAATTTTTTGCCGTATTGACGGCAATTCGATAAAGCCATGTATAGAAAGCACTTTCGCCACGAAAAGATTCAATTGAGCGATAAGCCTTTATAAAGGATTCTTGCACCACATCAGGAATATCGTTACGTGATACATAGCGAGTCAAAAGCCCCGCCACTTTATTCTGATAACGAGAAACCAACAAATTGAAGGCTTTCTTATCCCCTTGCTGCACTCTTTCTACCAAAGCCTGATCTGTTAGCTGTTCAGCCATATTTCTCCTATGCCAATATCTAACACGCCTTAATATTCAAGACAGCAAGCTCTTGTTGCAATCTCAGACACAAGTGTGTGAAAAAAGTTCATACGTATCTTAATAATTTTAATTAGTTGTAATTTTTTGTACGTTTTGGATATATTCCACCATAGATTGAATTTCTGAATCTGATGATTGACCACGATTAAAAAACCAAGAAAACAGCTGCAGATCTGTACTTGCTAATAAACGAATAAATATATCTTTCTTGTCATCCGTTAATTCATCAAAATGCCCCAAATAAAAAGGCATAATGATTTTATCCAACTCCAACATTCCTCGGCGACAATCCCATTCAATACGGAGTTTATTATATTTTTCCATTTTTAATTCCTTAAATTTTAGAGGGCGATTATAGCCTAAAAAATAACAATAAAAAAAGGTTGGCATATTTACCAACCTTTATTTTTCAATTTCATTATTTATTCTTTAATAAATCACGAATTTCTGTGAGCAAATCTTCTGATGTAGGACCTGCTTTTTTCTCTTCTGGTTTTCTCACTTTATTAAGTGCCTTAATCATCATAAAGATTGCAAAAGCAATAATAATAAAATCAATCACATTCTGAATAAACACACCGTAGTTTAAAGTAACAGCCGGAACATCACCTTGTGCTTGAGCTAATACAAATTTCATATCTTTGAAATCAATGCCACCCGTTAAAATACCAAGCACAGGCATAAAAATATCACTAACAAGTGAACTTACGATCTTACCAAACGCACCGCCGATAATCACACCGACAGCCATATCTACAACATTACCGCGCATTGCAAATTCGCGAAATTCTTTAATAAAACTCATAATAATTTTTCCTTTAGAGATTGAATAAAAGAGCGCCTATTATAATGAGTCGCTCTTAAAAGTAAATAAATCGTTAAATGAAGAATGCACTTGGCTGGAACAATTTTTCAATTTCAGGCACATTCTTCTTATCACTCAAATAAATCACCACATGATCGCCTTCTTCAATCACAACTTGGCGTCGTGCAACAATTACATCATTACCACGCAATAAAGCACCAATAATGGTCCCCATAGGCAAACGCAACTCACCAATTTTGCGCCCGACCACATTGGAGGCGCTTTCATCACCATGCGCGACAATTTCAATAGCCTCAGCAATACCATGTCGTAATGTAGCCACATTTTTTACATCCCCTTTACGAACATGTCCAAGCAGAGCAGAAATTGTCGCTTGCTGTGGTGAAACTACAATATCAATACTTCCACCTTGAATCAGGTTTATATAAGCAATTCGTTGAATCAGTACCATTGCCTTCTTGGCACCCAAACGTTTTGCCAATAAAGCGGACATAATATTCGCTTCATCATCACTACTCAATGAAAGGAACACATCGACATTTTCAATATGCTCTTCAAACAATAAATTTTGATCAGACGCGTCGCCATAAAAAACCAAGGTTTTTGAAAGTTTTTCAGCTAACAAATTAGCCCTTTCTTCATCACGCTCAATTAATTTTACGGTACAAATATTTTCCAAACATTTCGCTACGCCAGCAGCAACATTTCCGCCCCCAACAATCATTACGCGTTTATAAGGTTTTTCTAAGCGTTGAAGTTCACTCATTACCGCTTTTATATGCTCAGTTGAACAAATAAAAGTAATTTCATCACCTGCTTCAACAATAGTAGAACCCTGCGGACGAATCGGTTTGCCGTTACGCAAAATAGACATAATACGACAATCAATATGTGGCATATGTTCACGAAATGCGGAAAGCGCATATCCAACCAAAGGACCACCATAATAAGCTCTTACCACAACCATGCTAATACGATTATTCGCAAAATGGGCGACTTGCAATGCCCCTGGATAAGCAATTAAGCGTGTAATTTCATCTGTCACAAGATTTTCAGGCGAAATCAAATGATCAATAGGTACATTTTCATCATTGAATAACTTATCTTTTTCACGTAAATATTCTGAATTACGAATACGGGCAATACGCGTTGGTGTATTAAATAATGTATAGCCCATTTGGCAGGCTACCATATTGATTTCATCAGAAGCTGTTACGGCAACCATTAAATCTGCATCGGCTGCACCTGCATCACGAAGCACTTTTGGTGATGATGGCGAGCCTTGCACCACACGCAAATCATGCTTTTCTTGTAAGGCTTGTAACTGTGGGGACTCGTTATCAACGAGTGTGATATCGTTATCTTCACTAACCAAATTTTCGGCAAGCGTTGTTCCTACCTGACCTGCGCCCAAAATAATAATTTTCATCGCTTACTCCGTTCGTTCTAATACAAGAGGACGAATGCCTATTTCTGATGAATTTAGACCGCACTTTAATGTGTTAATTTGGCGACAAATTTCATCTGTCACGTCATTAGCCCGAGCCATTTGTTCTTCAGTAATCTCCTCTGGCGCTTTTTGGAATAAAATCGCATCCAATAGCCGTTCTGCATGCATTCCATCTCTGCAGTAATGAAGTACACCAACATCATTAAATAGCGTTGCAACTTTAGCTATCTTAGTTGTCGCAATACCAAGTGCACCATCTTCACCACCTAATTGACGAAATAATTCATCTTGTGGAAAACCGCCACACGCCAAGAAAAAAGCTCGACGAAAAACCACGCTCCCACCACAGGTCATTCGCATATGTTGCCATGCAAACTCAAAATTAGGATGTTCAGCGTAACGCGCGGGCAAATCAATCGGTTTTAATGCTAAACGTACCACTGAGATATCGGGTTGAAAATGAAAAGTCGCTGCTGCAACTTCTAATGCGCCCTGTTCATAAGCATCATCAGCGTCTAAAAAAGCAATAAATTCATTACTTGATTGCAAAGCGCCCCAATTGCGCGCTTTAGCCACGCCACTATTTTT
This sequence comes from Haemophilus sp. oral taxon 851 str. F0397, assembly GCF_000242295.1. NCBI lineage: Bacteria > Pseudomonadati > Pseudomonadota > Gammaproteobacteria > Pasteurellales > Pasteurellaceae > Haemophilus > Haemophilus sp. oral taxon 851. The sequence goes on along the minus strand of NZ_JH591078.1, from coordinate 3,193 downwards.
CGGCATAGACTCAACAACTATCTTTTCCGGATATTGTGTTGCCCATTCTTGCGCTAAAGCTAACGTGTTATCTTTAGAGCCATCATCAATCAACCAAATTTTTCCCAAATAAGTTTGAGACAATACGGACTGCACTGCGCGAGATAGCGTTTGTTCTGCATTATAGCAAGGAATAATGATATCAATATTGGCAAACATTTTAGCCTCTAAGCGCATTTATGTAACTTCGCATAATAGAACCCATCACCACTATTTGGTTGCGGAATGAATTGAAAACCCACCGCACTTTTATCATCACTAAAGGGTAATGGCAATAACTCAGCATCTGTGTGAGCATTTAAAAATGCTTGGATTTGTTCGCAATTTTCTTCTGGCAATACAGAACAAGTCGCATAAAGCAAAACACCGTTTGGCTTCAGTTTTTCCCAAAGCGCACTCAAAATTTTCTTCTGTAATTCAACAAGCTGAGCGATATCGGTTTCTTTGCGTAACCATTTTATATCGGGATGGCGTCGAATCACCCCTGTAGCAGAACAAGGTGCATCAAGTAAAATTCGATCAAATTTCACCGCACTTTTACCGATTTCAGCTAACCATTCGTCAGGTTGACTCGCATCACCACACACCACTATCGCTTGCTGATTTAAACGTGCAAGATTTTCTTCTACTCGTTTTAAGCGATGAGATTCTATATCTAATGCAATCACATTAGCCTGAGGTGCCAGTTCCAAAATATGAGTTGTCTTACCGCCTGGTGCCGCGCAAGCATCGAGGATCCATTCCTCATTTTTTGGCTCAAGCAAAGTTGCTGCCCATTGAGCACTAAAATCTTGCACCGTTACAGCACCATCTTCAAAGTGCGGTAATTTTTGCACAGCAATCGGTATATCTAAACATAGCGCATTAGGATGATGGCTTGTTTTCGAAGAAACACCTTGTTCTTCAAGTAAAGTGCGGTAAGTTTTGAGGGCATTTTTTTGTGAATTCACACGTAGCCACATTGGTGGTTTCTGATTGTTCGCCTCAATGATCTCACGCCAATTAGGATAGGCTTTTTTTAACTTATTCACGAACCATTCAGGATGAAGCGTTTGCCAATTTTTATCGATAATTGCCAAAATTTCATCTTGCTCACGTAAAAATCTACGCAAAACCGCATTCACTAATCCTCTAAAACTATCAGATTTTAATGATTTTGTTGCGTTCACAACTTCATCAACTGCCGCATGAGCAGGCACTCGCATATAAAGCAATTGGTATAATCCCACAAGTAACAGGCAATGAACAATGCGAGTTTTACCTTTAAGCGGCTTATCCACAAGACGTTTGATAATTTGCTCTAAGCGAGGCAATACGCGACACACGCCAAAACAAATTTCTTGTAACAAGGGCAAATCTTGGGCTTTTACAGAAGGTTGCACTTCAGGGATTAACGCCGACAAGGATTTGCCCTCATCCAATACTTGCAAAATTAAGTTTGCTGCAATAGCCCTGGTCGAAAGTGCTGTCATTTTTACTGAATTTTTTACTTTGATAGTTTTAGAAGAAAATTTTTTCATTATCCAAGCACCTTACCAATAGTAAACCATTCTGCACGGCCATTTAATAAATCTTGTGCAGACATAGGCTTTTTACCTGCAGGTTGCAATTGCAATAAGTTTAATACACCATCGACAGTCGCAATTTGAATGCCATTTTTATCCGCTCTTAAAATAGTTCCCGCTGGTTTATCTTGATGAGGCAACACTTCCGCTTGATATACTTTCAAAGTTTGTGCATTGCCATCCTTATCTTCTGTTGAAAAATAAGCAATCGGCCAAGGATTAAAGGCACGGATATTACGCTCAAGTTGCATTGCCGGAAGCGACCAATCCAATTGAGCCTCTTCTTTAGAAAGTTTTTCTGCATAATTGCTTTGGCTGTCATCTTGTTTTTCCGCTATAAATTTACCGTTTTCAAGATTGTCTAAAACATCAATTAATGCTGATGGAGCAAGCTCCGCCAGTTTGTTATAAAGACTTGTTGAAGTTTCAGTCGGTAAAATATCACAATAGACTTTATGTAACATATCACCTGTATCTAAACCTTCATCCATTTGCATAATGGTTACACCCGTTTGTGCATCACCAGCCCAAATTGAGCGCTGAATGGGTGCAGCGCCTCGCCAACGAGGAAGAATAGAACCATGCACATTCAAACAACCTAAACGAGGAGCATCTAATACAGCTTTAGGTAAAATTAATCCATAAGCCACAACAACCATTACATCTGCATTTAACGCTTTTAATTCAGACTGCGCCTCTTCTTTGCGTAAGGATTTAGGTTGATAAACGGAAATGTTATTTTGCTCAGCAAGTTGCTTTACTAGGCTTGCTTGCAGTTTTTTACCGCGACCAGCTGGTTTATCAGGTTGAGTATAAACAGCGATCACGTTATGTTGAGAATTTAGAATGGCTTGTAAATGCTGTGCAGCAAAATCTGGCGTACCAGCAAAAATAATATTAAGTGATTTCATAATGTTCTACGTTATGGTAATTGATAGGAAAAAGTGCGGTTAAAATCAACCGCACTTTAATTAAGAATCAGAAGCTTATTGTTTCGCAATTTGTTTTTTATATTTCACCAATTTTTCTTTAATACGTTGGCGTTTAAGTGGAGAAAGATAATCAACAAATAAAATTCCGTTAAGGTGATCGATCTCGTGTTGAATACAGATCGCAAGCAAACCATCCGCATCTAAAGTAAATTCTTTACCGTCACGATCTAACGCTCTCACTTTCACTTTTTCTTTACGAGGAACCAACGCACGGAACCCTGGAATCGATAAGCACCCCTCTTCAATTCCTGTTTCGCCTTCAGAAGCCAAAATTTCAGGATTAATCAAGACAAGCTGATTTTGTTTATCACCTTCAACATCAATAGTAATAATACGTTGCAAAATATCTACTTGAGGTGCAGCTAAACCAATACCTTCCTCTTGATACATCGTATCAAACATATCATCAACAATTTTACGAATTGCATCATTAACTTCAGTAACAGGCTCACAGACAACCTTTAAGTGATCATCAGGATAAATTAATACATTAAGTGCGGTCATAATTTCTCTTGTTTTTAAGGATAGAATTCTAGCGGGATTGTAGCACAGCTTATAAAACATTTATAGGAAGTGAGTTCATATGAGTTGAAAAAT
>NZ_JH591077.1:55166-57947 GCF_000242295.1 Haemophilus sp. oral taxon 851 str. F0397 | reverse complement strand
TCAATCAACAAGTGCCCACACAGATTGTCTGATACATTGTTAAAGAGCAAAATAAAGTGGTCGGCGAGATAGGATTTGAACCTACGACCCACTGGTCCCAAACCAGTTGCGCTACCAAGCTGCGCTACTCGCCGTCAGATCTTATAAAGATAAGATGGGGTGGCTAATGGGATTCGAACCCACGACAACTGGAATCACAATCCAGGGCTCTACCAACTGAGCTATAGCCACCATTAAAAGTTGTTGTTGCACTGACCTGGCGCGCTCGACAAGATTCGAACTTGCGACCTTTGGCTCCGGAGGCCAACGCTCTATCCAACTGAGCTACGAACGCGTTATTGCGTCGTTGCGGAGGCGTATATTAATGATTTAACAAAACCTTGTCTAGCACTTTTTGAAAAAAAATGTTTGAGCGATAGTTTTTTATTCAGTTTGTTTAAAATTCACTATTTTTTCGACTATTTTTACAACTTGGGAAATCATTATATATGTTGAATCATCCAACAATTATGAATTTGTTTATTACGTTCAAAATCTAGAGGTAACGTTTTATGCGAAATTTCTACCGCACTTAAACCTAATTCTTCCAACGCAACTAAATTCATTTTGAATCCACGTTTATTATTCGAAAAAACAATTGTGCCATTATTCGACAAAACTCGTTTTAGATTGCTCATCAATTTCACATGATCTCGTTGAACATCCCAACTCTCTTCCATACGTTTAGAATTTGAAAACGTCGGTGGATCCACAAATATCAAATCGAATTGACGATCACATTTTTCTAACCATTGAAGGCAATCTGCTTGAATCAATTTATGTTGTTTACCTTCAATATCATTCAAAATAAGATTTTGCTCCGCCCAATTAAGATAAGTATTGGACATATCAACGGTAGTTGTCGATTTAGCACCACCAAGTGCTGCATGAATAGTTGCTGAGCCAGTATAAGCAAATAAGTTCAAGAAATCTTTACCCTTTGCCAACTCTCCAATCATTTTTCTTGTTAAACGGTGATCTAAGAATAAGCCAGTGTCTAAATAATCTGTCAAATTTACCCAAAGTTGCGCGCCATATTCATTTACATAAAAGTATTCACCTTTATTGGCTAATTTCTCATATTGGTTGGTACCTTTTTGTTTCTGACGAACTTTAAGGATCAACTTATTTGTTTCGACACCTGTAACGTGCAAAGTTGCAGTAACCGCATCTAATAAACGTTGACGCGCTTTATTTTCATCAATATTTTTCGGCGCTGCATATTCTTGCACAACAATGTAATCAGTATAACGATCGACGGCTAAATTATATTCAGGCAAATCGGCATCATATAAACGATAAGCGTCTAATCCTTGCTGCTTTGCCCATTTACTAATTTTCTTAATATTTTTTTGTAATCGATTAGCAAAATCGGTTGCCACCTCCGAAGTGCGGTTAAATTCCAGTTCATTTTCAGCTGTAATCTCGTCAGATTTTCGTTCTGAAACTTGATAATTCTTCTGCACACAATCTAGTGGGCCATTTTTTGCTTTAAACTGTCGGCTGGCACGCATTCTCAAACAATCAAGCAATGTGGATTCGCTACTAAAAACAGAAACATTCCAATCGCAAAATTCTTTTTTAAGTCTTTGCCCAAATACAGAATAGAGCGCGATTAAAGCTGGTGTTGTTCCTAAACGTTCACCATAAGGTGGATTACAGATAACCGTACCGACTTCATTTAAACGAGGATTTTTTAACGCTGCAACATCACCTTGTTGCCATTTAATTAAATGTGAAACGCCTGCATTTTGTGCATTTTTCTGCGCCTTTTTTAATACGCGGTGATCGAGGTCAAATCCATAAAAGTGCGGTTGAATTTCACTTTGTTTTTCTTCTACTAATTCAATCGCTTCATTTTTTACTTTTTCCCAAGCAGATTGATTATGCGCTTTCCAAAAATCAAATCCCCAATGTAAACGATAAAGTTGCGGTGCAATTTTGGCTTCCATTTGTGCTGCTTCAATTAAAAGCGTACCTGAACCACACATTGGATCTACTAATGGAGAACCCGCTTGCCAACCTGAACGCATAACAATCGCTGCAGCTAGAGTTTCACGTAAAGGCGCTTGACCTGCATCTTCACGATAGCCTCGCAAATGTAATGCTTCCCCACTTAAATCTAAAGAAATCACTAAATTTTCACGATTCAAATAAGCATGAATACGTACGTCCGGCTGAATTTTATCTACATCAGGGCGAGTTTTACCTTGACGTTCAAAGTAATCGACAATTCCATCTTTAACGCGCATTGCACCAAATTGAGTATGACGAATTTCCTGGTTGGTTCCATTAAAATCAACAAAGAAGGTAACTCGTTCATCAAATTGCGCTAACCAATTAAAACCTGAAACAGCTGCATAAAGATCTAAATCACTGTAAATTTTGGTTTCAATCAAAGGAAATAAAATGCGTGAAGCAAGGCGTGACCAAAGCAAAGTGCGGTATAAAGTTTCATCATCAGCTTGATAATGAACGCCACCTTGAACCACTTTTGCCTCTTGCGCGCCAAGTTCAGTAAGTTCAACTTTTAATAATTCTTCAAAGCCACGAGAAGTCGTTGCAAATAATTGTTTCATTTAGGTACCGATTTTGAAAATTTTGAGGGATTATAGCATAGAAAAAGATGATCTAATTGAGATCATCATAGCGAGTTAAACTGTAAAGAGAAAAGCCCTGATTTTCTTAAATCAGGGCTTTAGAATTTGTTGGTTGCGGGGGCCGGATTTGAACCGACGGCCT
>NZ_JH591077.1:0-55156 GCF_000242295.1 Haemophilus sp. oral taxon 851 str. F0397 | reverse complement strand
CCCGACGAGCTACCAAGCTGCTCCACCCCGCGTCTGATGTGGTGCACTATACGCTATTAATATTTTTTTGCAAGAATTAAACAAAAGTTTATGTTTCATTTGTTAATAAAATGTTCAATGTGAGTTTTTATTAATCAGCTTGACTAAATAACACTGGTCGTTTTGAAGGATTTTTGATAGCGTATGCAGCCTTATTTAAGCTTATTTAGGATTAAAAATGTCAGTTCGAAAATTTTTCTCATTAAAAACATTTTCTATTGCAGTGACAACCGCACTTTTAGTTGCCTGTGGTTCTTCTAATACAACAAAAACTCAAATTCCCACCACCTCAAATGGCAGCGATCCTCAACAATTTGGTGCGAAATATTCGGGTCGTAATTATCAACAAGCTGTATTTATGCCAGTTTCTCAAGTTGAAAACCAAAGTGCGGTCATTAATCAAGGCGATTTTTTAACGCAACTTTCAAACGTACAAAGTTATTCAAGCAAACTATCTGATCGTTTCTATGGCAACTATGAAAAAATTACGAATTGGGTACTTTCTGGCGCCAATGTAAGTGAGCTTTCTAAATTTGGTATTAACCCGCAAATTATGCGTGGGTTCGATGGATATCAAAATGTTTTGATGACAGGCTACTACTCTCCTGTCCTTCATGCACGCCGTTCACCGCAAGGTCAATTCCAAAATCCAATTTATCGCATGCCAGCAAATAAACGTTTTAGCCGTGCACAAATCTATGCCGGTGCATTAGCGGGTCAAGGATTGGAATTAGCATATAGTGATTCCATGTTAGAGAACTTTTTACTTGGGGTGCAAGGCAGTGGCTATGTAGATTTTGGTGATGGCAATCTTAATTACTTCGCTTATGCAGGACAAAATGGCTTTCCTTACACTGCCGTTGGTCGTTTATTAGTTGAAGATGGTGAAGTACCAAAAGAGAAAATGTCTATTCAAGCAATTCGTGAATGGGGCAATCGTAATCCTTCTCGCGTACAAAGTTTGTTAGAACGTAATTCTTCTTATGTATTCTTTAAAAATGATCCGAGTGGCAAAGTAAAAGGTTCTGCTGGCGTACCACTTGTACCAATGGCTTCAGTAGCATCAGATCGCAGCGTTGTACCATCTGGTACTGTTCTTTTAGTCGAAGTGCCTGACATTGATAATAACGGAAACTGGCTTGGTACACACAAATTGCATTTAATGGTTGCACTTGATGTGGGCGGTGCGGTGAAAGGCCACCACTTTGACTTATATCGTGGCATTGGTGATCAAGCAGGCCATATTGCAGGATTATCAAAACACTATGGCCGAGTATGGGTGTTACAATAATGGCTCCAGTGGACAATTATGAACAGCGATTTGGCGGTATTGGTCGACTTTATACACCTGATGGACTCGCGCGCTTACGCAAAGCCCATATTTGCGTAATAGGCATTGGAGGCGTCGGTTCTTGGGTCGTAGAGGCTTTAGCACGTTCAGGCATTGGTGAACTAACATTAATTGATATGGATGATATTTGCGTCACGAATATCAATCGCCAACTTCCTGCAATGAGCGGCACAATCGGCAAACTAAAAACTGAAGTCATGTCAGAGCGAGTAAAATTAATTAACCCTGAATGTACCGTCAATATTATTGATGATTTTATCTCACCAGAAAATCAATCAGATTACCTCAACCGAGGCTATGACTATGTCATTGATGCCATTGACAATGTGAAAACTAAAGCGTCGCTGATTGCTTATTGTAAACGCAACAAAATTAATGTGATTACTATTGGTGGTGCTGGCGGTCAAACTGATCCAACCCAAATTCAAATTGCCGATCTTAGTAAAACCATTCAAGATCCACTCCTAGCCAAAGTGCGGTCGGATTTACGCAAGGATTACAATTTTAGCCAAAACCCAAAACGCAAATTTAGTATTGATGCGGTATTTTCAACACAACCTCTAATATTCCCACAAATGACTGAAGGTTGTGCAATTTCTGCCACAATGAATTGCGCAAACGGATTTGGTGCAGCCACGATGATTACGGCAACCTTTGGTTTTTTTGCTGTTTCTCGTGTAATAGATAAATTACTAAAGAAAAAATCTTAATCTCCTCTTGAAAATGCACATTGACCATAAATGTGCATTTTTTATCGAATGAAACCTATTTACTTTAAAAATGAAAAATTTTCCCTCAGGTTCTCTATAAAATCGTTGCAATTTATATAAAAAGGCGTAGTCTTTTTCCCTTTGAGAATTATTACTAACAAGTAAGGAAACAGAAATATGAAAAAACTTTTAAAAATTAGCGCCGTTTCTGCCGCACTTTTAAGTGCGCCAATGATGGCGAATGCCGATGTATTGGCATCAGTAAAACCTTTAGGTTTTATTGTTTCATCTATTGCAGATGGCGTAACTGGCACACAAGTCCTTGTTCCTGCAGGCGCCTCTCCGCATGACTACAATTTGAAATTATCTGATATTCAAAAAGTAAAATCTGCAGATTTAGTTGTATGGATTGGTGAGGATGTTGATTCATTTTTAGACAAACCAATTAGCCAAATTGAACGTAAAAAAGTGATTACCATTGCAGATCTTGCTGATGTAGAACCTTTATTAAGTCAAGCTCACCACGAGCATTTCCATGAAGATGGCGATCACGATCATAAACATGAACATGAACATGAGCACAAACACGAACATAAACACGATCACGAACATGAACACGACCATGATCATAAGCACGAGCATGAACACCACGACCATGATCACGATCACCATGATCATGACGAAGGTTTAACAACAAACTGGCACGTTTGGTATTCTCCAGCGATCAGCAAAATTGTTGCACAAAAAGTAGCAGATAAATTAACTGCACAATTCCCAGATAAAAAAGATTTAATTGCACAAAATCTTGCAGATTTTAACCGCACTTTGGCAGAACAAGGTGAAAAAATTACGGCACAACTTGCGAATGTTAAAGATAAAGGTTTCTACGTTTTCCACGATGCTTATGGTTATTTCAACGATGCTTATGGTTTAAAACAAACGGGTTACTTCACAATCAATCCATTAGTGGCACCGGGGGCAAAAACTTTAGCTCACATTAAAGAAGAAATCGCAGAACATAAAGTAAATTGCTTATTCGCAGAACCACAATTTACGCCGAAAGTGATTGAATCTTTAGCTCAAAATACTAAAGTCAATGTAGGACAACTCGACCCAATTGGTGATAAAGTCACTTTAGGCAAAAATTCTTATGCAACATTCTTACAATCTACCGCAGATAGTTACATGGAATGTTTAGCTAAATAAACCTTTCTAAAAACAATGACCGCACATAAAAGTGCGGTCATTTTCTTTTCTAAATTTGATATTTAGTTTTATCTCCAATATCAAAATGCAAAGGCATTCGCCATTTTTGTATCGCTAAAACTAAAAGTAATACGCCAGAAATAATAGAAAAAATGCGTAATGCGATAAGATTATTTAACACCCATGAAAACCACAAGCAAGCCACAAATATTGGCTGTAAATTTAGCAAAGGTACGCGGAAACAAAAATATTCTTTAAAACACAAACCACCTAAAGTAAGTAACGCACCGCCAAGGGCTAAAGCGGGATAATGATTAATATAAAAAAGTAATCCTATCCAAGTAGCAAATTGAAAAAGTAATCGGAAGGATTTGAGATAAATATGTAATGAAGAGGCACAGCAAGTTGCCGCAATTAATATAAATGTGAGCGATAAATCTGGATACCAACTCATGGCAAGAATAGCCAACGCTGCTATCACAAAGCCAGTGCGATAAATAATGACAGTCAGATTATCTAAAAAATCCATCGGTGATTTAATATGTGGATCAGCCATTCTACAAAGATTCCTTTTATAAATTACAAATTAAAAATAAATGTTACGTTAACTCAATAAAAAGTGCGGTCAACTTAAAAACATTTTCTAAATTAACCGCACTTTGATTATTTCTGTTTAAGCTTATCAAGAATTTTTTGATGAATTCCTCCAAAACTGCCGTTAGACATCACCAAAATATGATCTGTAGGTTGAGCCTCAGCGACAATCATATCGACTAATCGATCTAAATTTGCGTTCCAATAAGCAGGTTGTATACATTGGTTTGCAATATCTGCCACTTCCCAAGGAAGTTGTTCTGGTTGAAGCATAAACACTTCATCAGCTCGGCCAAGTGCAGGTGCAATTTCATCTTTATGAACACCCATTTTCATCGTGTTAGAGCGAGGTTCAAGCACTGCAAGAATTCGCACGCCGCCCCCCACCTTATCTCGTAAAGCGGTTAGCGTAGCGAGAATAGCTTCTGGATGATGAGCAAAATCATCATAAACGGTGATGCCATTAACTTCGCCTTTTACTTCTAAACGACGTTTAGCATTTACAAAAGATCCTAATGCTTTACATGCATCTTCAATTGATACACCCGCATGATGAGCAGCCGCTATTGCCATTAAAGCATTATGCATATTATGTTGCCCGACTACATTCCATTTTACTTCGGCCACTTTTTCACCATGATGGAAAACCGCAAAATGTGAGGCATCATTTGTAATACGATCAGCAAACCACTCACTATCTTTGCCTAAAAATTGTTGCTGAGACCAACATCCCAATTCCAGCGTTTCTTTTGCACTTTGTTCACTCGCCGAACTTAATACCAAGCCACTTGCCGGAATAGTTCGAATCATATGATGAAATTGGCGTTGGATCGCTTTGAGATCATCAAAAATATCTGCATGGTCAAAACTAATGTTATTTACGATAAGTGTACGCGGATTGTAATGGACAAATTTCGAACGTTTATCAAAGAAAGCTGTATCATATTCATCAGCTTCAATAACAAAATAAGGACTATCTCCTAAGCGAGCTGAAATGCCAAAGTTACCCGCAATGCCACCGATTAAAAAGCCTGGTTTTAAGCCATTTTGTTCTAAGATCCAAGTTAGCATGCCTGTTGTAGTGGTCTTTCCATGCGTACCAGAAACCGCCAATACCCAACGATCGCGTAATAAATGATCATGTAACCATTGAGGACCAGATGTATATTTCAAATTATTTTCCAACACATATTCTACGCAAGGATTACCGCGCTTCATCGCATTACCAATGATTACCATGTCAGGCGAAGGTTGTAATTGTGCAACATCATAATTTGGAATAATCTGAATACCTTGCTCTTCTAAAAAAGTGCTCATTGGAGGGTAAACATTAGTATCGGACCCCGTCACGTGATAACCCATTTGTTTAGCAATCATCGCCACGCCACCCATAAATGTGCCACAAATACCTAAGATATGAATATGTTTCATTGTACTTCTCTACTTATCAAGGAAAATGAAAAGTATAATAAAACAACTTCTATGAACTTTCAAAATAAAAGACTGTCATAAAGGCTCACATGGGCTATAATTGAGCCTTTGAAAAACGAGTACAACTCAACTAACAAAATATAATGAAGGAATTTACAATGAAATTTAATAAATCTTTTCTCTTTGCAAGTGTCATCGCAGCTTCAATTACATTAACAGCTTGTAACGATAAAGAAGAAAAAGTAGCAGAAAAACCTGCAACAACAGAAACTACTCAACCGGCTCAACAAGCAGTACAACAACCTCAAGTAAAAACGGATGATTTAATCACTCAAGCAAATACAGAATTTCTAAAAGTTGCGAATGTAAAAGTAACAAATGTTTCTGTAACAGATGATTTAAAATCGTTTTCTATCACTTATGAAATTACAAACTTAAGTAATAAAGCTATTTTAGAAGCGCAATGGTTAACTGTTTATAAAGAAAATAACCAAGCATTCTATGTAGCAAACCTTCCAGCATTACAATTTGGAAAAACAATTGCACCAAAAGCTAGCGAAACAGTAACATTATCAACAACTGAAGAAGCTGTGCTTTCGCAAATTCGCCCGCACTTGCAACAAGGGAAAAATATCCAAGTAGATATTATCGGGACTTCAGTACATTTTGCTGACGGTTCCAAAATTGGCTTAGTGTCAGAACAAAAATAATCCTATAAAAAATGCCTGTGTAAAACAGGCATTTTTTTATCCGCACTTTTAGGCAATTCGCTCAAATCCAGCTTTTAAATCTGCAATCAATTCATCTACATCTTCAAAGCCAATATGCACACGAATTAATGAACCTGTAAGGTTACGTTTAATATTTGGACGAATATGTGCAATTTCTTCTGGTTGATTACAAAGAATTAAAGACTCAAATCCTCCCCATGAATAAGCCATGGTGAACAGTCGAAAATGATCCATGAAATTTGAGACTTGTTCTGATGTCAATCGCTTAGTTAATTCAAAAGAAAATAAACCGCTGCTACCACTAAAGTCTCGTAAAAAGAATTCATGACCAGGGCAACTTGGTAAGGCTGGATGGTACACAGTTTTTACTTCTGGTTGCTCACTCAACCATTTTGCTACTTTAATACTGCTTTCCTGATGTTGTTTTAACCGTACACCCAATGTACGAATACCACGAGCAGTCGTATAAGCAGAATCCGCATCCACCATCTGCCCCATTAAATAGGAATGTTCTCTAAGTTGTTCCCAAGTTCGCGCATTCGCAACTGCAGTACCAATCATAATATCTGAATGCCCCACTAAATATTTCGTACCCGCTTGAATAGAAATATCAATGTCATGCGCTAACGCTTTAAATAAAACCCCCGCTGACCAAGTATTATCAATCATAATCACAATATTAGGGTTCACCGTTCTTGCAGCCTTCACAATAGTAGGAATATCTGGAATTTCCATTGTGATAGAACTCGGGGCCTCCAAAAAAAGCACTTTTGTATTCGGTTGAATAAGCGTTGCAATATCAGCACCAATAAGAGGATCGTAATAAGTTGTATCGATCTGCATTTTTTTCAGCACAATATTACAGAAATCTTGGGTTGGCTCGTAGGCTGCACCGCTCATTAATACATGATCGCCAGTTTTTACAAAAGAAAGAATCGAATTAGTTACTGCTGCTGCACCACAAGGATAAAGATAACAGCCTGCGCCTCCCTCCATTTCGCACATTAAATCTTGTAAAGCAAAATGTGTTAGTGTACCTCTTCTGCCATAAAATAATTCGCCTTTTGCTCTATGTTTAGTTGCGTGTTTTTTATCTTCAATACTGTCAAATACTAATGAAGAAGCTCTCTGTAAAACGGGGTTTACAGCTCCTTGTGAAAAGCGTTTTTTACGCCCTGCATGGACAAATGTTGTTGAGAGATTGTGTTGTTGCATATTTCCACCTTATTTTAGATAAGATTAATTGCTTTAATAGATAAAATCGAGTATAAAATGTCGGCGTTTCAAATGGAACCGCGCCGCTATTTTGTGTGGCAAAACTTTAACTTAACTTTATATAGGAATTATGACTATGGTATTAGTAACCCGTCAAGCACCAGATTTTACTTCATCTGCTGTATTAGGCAATGGCGAAATCGTTGATAACTTCAACTTTAAAAAACACATTGCTGGAAAAGCTGCAGTAATCTTTTTCTACCCATTAGACTTTACCTTTGTTTGCCCTTCTGAGTTAATCGCATTTGACCACCGTTATGAAGAATTCAAAAAACGTGGCGTAGAAGTAGTTGGTGTTTCTATCGACTCTCAATTCACTCACAATGCATGGCGTAACACCCCAACTGAAAATGGTGGTATCGGCCAAGTTAAATATGCATTAGCAGCAGACGTAAAACACGAAATTGCTCAAGCATACGGCATTGAACATCCAGAAGCAGGCGTTGCATTACGTGCTTCATTCTTAATCGACAAAAATGGCGTCGTTCGTCACCAAGTTGTAAACGATCTTCCATTAGGTCGTAACATCGATGAAATGTTACGTATGGTTGATGCATTACAATTCCATGAAGATCACGGTGAAGTTTGCCCTGCTCAGTGGGAAAAAGGTAAAGAAGGGATGAAAGATAACCCTGAAGGCGTTGCAAAATACTTAAAACAAAACGCTGATAAACTTTAATCCGTAATTATTTACAAGAAAGCCACATAATGTGGCTTTTTTTATATTCTTAGATACTTTAGAATAGGTGTATCTCTAGCACCAAGAGCGGTTCATTTCTATGAAATTTAATATTCCTATTTTCCTAACGATGTTTCGTGTAATCCTGATTCCGTTTTTCGTGATTGCATTTTATTTACCTATCGAATCCTCCCCTTTTATTACTACATTCATATTCTTTATTGCCGGTGTTACTGATTGGCTTGATGGTTATTTGGCCCGTAAATGGAAGCAAACTACAAGATTTGGCGCTTTTTTGGATCCTGTTGCGGATAAAGTAATGGTTGTCGCCGCCTTGGTTCTCATCGTTGAATATCAACACTCTCTTTGGATTACGATTCCTGCCATTATTATGATTTCTCGCGAAATTATTATTTCCGCATTACGTGAATGGATGGCTGAACTCGGAGAACGTAGTAAAGTCGCTGTCTCTTGGTGGGGAAAATGGAAAACAACCGCACAAATGTTATCCCTAGGCGGATTGTTATGGCGTTACAATAACTATATGGAAATTGCCGCTATAATCTTGCTTTACATCGCAGCCATTTTAACAGTATGGTCAATGATCCAATATTTACAGGCGGCAAAAGGTAGCCTACTAGATGATTTAAAACTCTAATTTTGGATAAAGTGCGGTATTTTCTACCGTACTTTTATCATTTTGTCTTATTTTTAATCAAACAAAGTTTTTTTTTATTTTTTCATTTGACACAAGACTATAAAACCGTAAAATACGCCCCGTTGTCACACAGCAATGCTGATTAGTGATAAATGCGGGAATAGCTCAGTTGGTAGAGCACGACCTTGCCAAGGTCGGGGTCGCGAGTTCGAGCCTCGTTTCCCGCTCCAATTTGCCCGAGTGGTGGAATCGGTAGACACAAGGGATTTAAAATCCCTCGCCTTTCGAGGCGTGCCAGTTCAAGTCTGGCTTCGGGCACCATTAAAAATGATTCCAGTGGGTCGTTAGCTCAGTCGGTAGAGCAGCGGACTTTTAATCCGTTGGTCGAAGGTTCGAATCCTTCACGACCCACCACTTAAAAATAAAGTAAGCACCGCAAGGTGTTTTTTTATTGCCTAATATCTGGTACTACTTTTCAATTACTGGCTTATTGAAAAATCACTATTCTCTCTCCCCAATCTAAAATAATTAATATATTTTATCGCTACATTATATTTTCTAAAATAAAATAGCGCCTGAAAATCAAGCGCTATCCAAAATACAATAAAAATTTACCGCACTTTATTACTTCAATAAGTAAGCCCGTAGTTGTGCAAAATCATTATCCATTTCATCAGAAAGCAATGGTAGCTGATTATGTTTATCCAGAGCTTCAGGTAATGAAAGCTGAATACCAAGAATACGTTCTACGGATTCTTTAAATTTTGCTGGATGTGCTGTACATAGGAAGATTCCTGTTTCACCCGCTTTAAGTTGATCTTTCAGCACCTGGTAAGCTATCGCACCGTGAGGTTCACATAAATAACCTTTTGCCTGCATCGCTTTTAAGGTATCTTCTGTTTCGCTATCACTTAGCATTCCCGAGCCTAAATCAGTTAAATTCCAACCATTTCGTTTAAACAATTCTTCCACTCTCGGCCAATTATTTGGGCGACTTACATCCATTGCATTAGAAAGGGTTGCAACTGTCGTTTTAGGATCCCAATTTCCCGACTTCAAATAACGTGGCACAGTATCATTTGCGTTTGTTGAGGCGATAAAGCGTTTTATCGGCAAGCCTAAGGTTTTTGCAATTAACCCTGCAGTTAGATTACCAAAATTACCACTTGGCACAGAAACCACAACATTATCACGTTTTTCTTTTGGCAATTGTGCTACAGCCTCAAAATAATAACAAACTTGAGCTAATAAACGGCTAATATTAATAGAATTTGCAGAGTTAAGTCCGATAGCTTGGCGCAATTCAGCATCATCAAAGGCTTGCTTAACCAAAGCCTGACACGCATCGAAATCACCGTTAATCGCAACTGTGCGAATATTCCCACCTAAAGTACAGAATAGCTTTTCTTGTAATGGGCTGATTTTGCCTTTTGGATAAAGGATAACTACATTAATATTTTCTAATCCATAAAACGCATGTGCTACAGCAGCCCCAGTATCGCCAGACGTTGCCGTTAAAATAGTAATTTTGCCATCGCCACGTACCGCAGCAAGTGCTTGTGCCATAAAACGACCACCAAAGTCTTTAAATGCTAATGTAGGCCCATGAAATAATTCAAGTGCATAAATACTGTCTTCCACTTTTTCTAACGGTGCGGTGAAAGTAAACGCATTTTTCACCATCTCATCTAACGTTGCTTTCGGTAATTCGTCACCAATTAATGCACCTAGAATTTTTTGGCTACGCTCAACAAGAGGTAATTCAAGTAATTCATCAATGTTATTAAGTTGAGGAATAACTTCAGGAAAGAATAAACCTTGATCCCGACCAAGTCCTTGACGAACAGCCTGAGAAAAAGTGACTTGTTCTTCGGGGTGTTTGATATTGTATAAATTCATATTTAATCCGTTTTTAATTTAATTTTATCTATTTAAATTATGCTTATTTAATTTCTCTTGCACCTTCGTTATCAACCTTACATACATGCACAAAACCTTCATTATTTTGTAAATAATGATTCTCTAAATAAGTTGAAAGTTTAATTGCAGTTTGTAAATCAGGGGCAATAGAGAAAATTGTTGGCCCTGAGCCTGAAATACCTGTGGCAAGTGCACCTAAGTCTCTCGTAGCTTGTTTTACTTCAGCAAAATTAGGTAAGAGAGATTCACGATAAGGCTCGGCAATGACATCTTTCATCATAATCGCTGCAAGGTTTTCCTGATGAGTATGGCAAGCATGTACAAAGCCCCCCAAATGACGACCATGGGCAATCACGTCTTGTCGAGTATAGCTTTTCGGTAAAATTGCACGCGCTTCAGCAGTAGAAACTTCAATTCCAGGATATGCCAACACCCAATACCAATTATCAAAAAATGGCAGTTTTTGACAAATATTGCCGAGCGATTGCACCATAAATTGCACACCGCCAAGATAGCAAGGTGCAACATTATCATAATGGATTGAGCCAGAAATACGACCTTCCAATTCGCCCATCATTTCAAGCAACTCCATTTTCGAAAAAGGTTCATCATGAAACTGATTTAATGCCACTAATGCAGCAACAATAGAACAAGCACTAGAGCCTAAACCAGAGCCAATAGGCATATTTTTTTCGAGCGTTAAACGCAAAGACTTCAGATTTCCTCCGCGTAATTTTAATTGCTCACTAAATAACACATAAGCTTGGTAAACAATATTTTTTTGCGGTTCTTTCGGTAATTTACGAACAAAATAGCCCGCACTTTCTAACTCAAAACCACTTGAAATAGATTCTATTTGAACCACATCGCCTAACAAAGAACCATTAATTGGAGAGATAGCAGCACCTAAAGTATCGAATCCTACACTAATATTTGCGCTAGATGCTGGAGCATAAATTCTTAACATCTGAAATCCTTAATGTTGTAATGTTCTTAAAATATCTGCAAAGATACCTGCCGCAGTAACCGCATTGCCTGCGCCATAACCACGTAATAAAAGTGGGATAGGTTGGTAATAACGAGTATAAAATGCCAAAGCATTTTCACCATCTTTCACTTTATAAAGTGGATTATTCTGATCGACTGCAACAATAGATACTTTACATTTACCCTCACAAATTTTTCCAACATAACGCAATACTTTGCCTTCAGCTTTAGCCGTGGAAACACGAGCTTTAAATTCTTCATCAAGCTGTGGCAACATTGCCGTAAATTCATCTGCAGATTTTCCTTCAGAGAAGCCTTTCGGCAATACACCTTCAACTTCAACATCTGAAAGTTCAAGCTCAATTCCAGCTTCACGAGCAAGAATTAATAATTTGCGCGCTACATCTTGCCCAGAGAGGTCATCACGGGGATCTGGCTCAGTAAAGCCTTTTTCTCGGGCAAGTGCGGTGACTTCTGAAAGAGAAAGTCCTTCCTCCAATTTACCAAAAATAAAGGAAAGCGAGCCAGATAAAATACCTTCAAAATATTCAAGTTCATCACCCGCAGCAAGTAAGTTTTGAAGATTTTCAATCACTGGCAAACCAGCGCCCACATTGGTTTCATATAAGAATTTATGTTGGCTTGCTTGAGCATTTTGGCGTAACTCATTGTAATAAGCTAATTCTCGTGTATTCGCTTTTTTATTTGGCGTGACCACATGGAAACCTTCTTTTAACGCACGAGCATAAAGCCCCGCTACAGATTCAGCTGAGGTACAATCTACAAATACTGGATTCACCACATGATGTAATTTAATGAAAGAAAGCAATACATCAAAATCTGATGGCTGAGTCGCATTTTCTAAATCGGTTTTCCAATCGTCTAAACATAATCCATTTTCATCAAGCAACATACGATTAGAGTTCGCAATAGCACAGACATGAATTTCAACATTCTTCTTTGCTAGGTACTCCTTTTGACGCTTTACCTGCTCAATTAATTCTCCGCCTACTCCACCAACGCCCACTAAAAACATATCCACGACTTTTTTATTATTGAAAAGCGCCTGATGGGTAGCTTTTACCGCTTCAATCGCTTTATTTTGTGGCACAACTGCAGAAATTGAACGTTCGCTAGATCCTTGTGCAATCGCTACAATGCTAATATTTGCCTGTGCTAACGCAGAAAAGAAACGAGCAGCAATGCCTTTCGCTTGCTTCATTCCATCGCCCACAACAGAAATAATGGATAAATCTTTAATCACTTCAATTGGTTCTAATTGATGTTCATTTAATTCATTAGCAAACTCAGTTTCTAGTACGATTTTCGCTACTTCTGCAGATTTCACTGGCACACAGAAACTAATACTATATTCAGACGAAGACTGGGTAATTAAAATGACTGAAATGCCTGCGCCTGACATAGCTGAAAATACACGAGATGCCATACCAACCATGCCTTGCATACCTGGGCCTGACACATTAAACATCGCCAAATTATCTAAGTTAGTGATACCCTTGACTTGTAAACCTTCTGATTTCACATTGCCATCAATAATCGAACCTGGCGCAGAAGGATTTCCTGTATTTTTAATGACACAAGGAATATTTTGTGGCAACAATGGGCCAATCGTACGAGGATGAATCACTTTCGCACCGAAATAAGAAAGTTCCATTGCTTCACGATAAGAAAGAGTTGGTAATAAACGTGCATCGGGCACTAAACGCGGATCGCAAGTATAAACGCCATCCACATCAGTCCAAATTTCGCATACGCTTGCGCCTAAACAAGCAGCTAAACAGGCTGCAGAATAATCTGAGCCATTACGACCGAGCAGCACTAACTCACCTTTTTCATTACCCGCAGTAAAGCCAGCCATAAGCACCACTTTATCTTTTGCGATACTTGCTGCATCAACACGTTTTGTTGATTCTTCAATTTCAACAGAAGATTCAAGATAACCGCCTTTTGCCAATAATTGTTTGACCGGATCCACAATATGTACGCTATAGCCACGCGCTTCAAACCAAGCCTTCATCATTGCGATAGAAAGTTTTTCACCACGGCAATCAATCGTCGCTTTAACTGCATCTTCTACTTTTCCTGCCTGACGAATTTCTTCTAATAATCCTTTAATTTGAGCAAATTCAGCATCAATAAGCGCTTTGGTGCCATTTAAGTCGAATTGATTATTTTCGGCATGTAAGCCATTGATGATGTTATAGAAAATTTCGATTGCTTCGTTGAAATGCGTATCGGTTGGTTGATTTAATGCAGCTTTTTCAGAAAGGGCGACGAGATGATTGGTTATTTTGGCTGGTGCTGATAAAACACCTGCAGCCTGCTCTTCTAAATGAGCTTGCTCGATCAATTTCGCTGCTTGGGAAAAACGTTCCGGATTTGCAAGCGAAGTGCCGCCAAATTTAAGTACGCGCATGATTGGTTCTCCTAGAGATATTGTGTTTTTAAATTTATAAAAAAACCCGCTATTCAGTTGAATCGCGGGTTTTCTGTATCCTGTTTTTTGGTGCACTAACCCGCGCCATTAATCATAGTAATGGTCATCATAATGGTGGTAATCGTGCTAATGATTACGGATAAAGTGCGGTTATTTTTCATTGTGTTTTATCTTGAAAAATGAATGCGTAAAGAAATACCGAAATTTCCCGAGCTTGTCAAACAGAAAGTAACAAATTTTTCAGAAATTTTCTCAGCAAATAAATTTCGTGTAAACTAACCGCACTTTTATAAAGGAGAACCTATGGATATCCAACATAATCTCAACCTAATTCATCAAAAAATTGAAACGGCTTGCAACGAAGCTAAACGCAATCAAAATACCGTAAAATTACTTGCCGTATCTAAGACCAAACCTATTTCCGCTATTCTTTCGGCTTATCAAGCTGGACAAATAGCCTTTGGGGAAAATTATGTGCAAGAAGGTGTAGAAAAGATCCAATATTTTGAATCGCAAGGTATTAACCTTGAATGGCATTTTATTGGTCCATTACAATCGAATAAAACCCGTCTCGTGTCAGAACATTTTGATTGGATGCAAACGCTTGATCGAGCAAAAATTGCAGAGCGTTTAAATGAACAACGACCGACTAACAAAGCACCGTTAAATGTCTTGATTCAGATTAATATCAGCGATGAAGAAAGTAAATCAGGTATTCAACCTGAGGAAATGTTAACACTGGCAAAACACATCGAAAATTTACCGCACTTACGCTTACGTGGCTTAATGGCAATACCCGCGCCGACCGATAAAATCGCAAAACAAGAAGCTGTGTTCAAAAAAATGTCAGACCTATTTGAACAACTTAAACAAGCCTTACCCAATCAACAAATTGATACACTTTCTATGGGAATGACGGATGATATGCCGAGCGCAGTAAAATGCGGCTCTACTATGGTACGTATTGGTACTGCAATTTTCGGTGCAAGAGATTATTCAAAATAAATCTAAACAACCCTAGTGAAAAAATTATCGTAAGAAAAAGCGAACCGCACATAAAAGAGCGGTTCGTTTTTATATTATTTTTGGCTACATACAGCAATAAAATGTAATTTATGTTCAGGATCATTAAAGGTTTTGAACATTCTTTTAAATTGCTCACGATTTTCCGCTTTCATCGCATTACGAATGATTTTTAATGTCCCAAGAATTCCCTCATCATAAATCATTCCTTTTGGTGAAAGTAAGGTCATCTCACCAGAGAAAGTATCAACATTTCTAAAGCCACTTTCTTGGAATATGCCTTTCCAGCCATCTTTCGTTAATGGCGTGACCGTCACGTTAATCGCTTTGCGCATATTTTCTAGAATCGTTTGATGATCATTCCCCACCAGCATAACATCGTGAGTAAGCAATAAGCCATTGGGTTTTAACACTCGAAAATATTCTGCAATGGCCTTTTTCTTAGCTTCCACGGGTAACATCGTGAGCATCGCTTCATTGATGACAATATCAAAACTTTCGTCCTCGAAAGGCAACTTCATCGCATTCGCACGCTGCACATGAATTTTTTCTTGCAAGCCATTTGCTTCGATATTTGCTTGTGCTTTTTCTAACGCATGGTCGTCTAAATCAACACCTTCAATATGGCAACCAAATTGCTTCGCCAATCCAATGGCTGTCGTTCCCATATTACAGGCAACCTCTAACACTTTTTTATCTTGGCTAAAATCACCATTGGCAATTAACCAATCTGTTGCTTTTTTACCGCCTGGACGCAAACGAGTTTTACCTAAACGTGCAAGAAAATTATGCCCTACTTCATCTTTTGCCATATCTATCTCCTAGTAATTAACTTGGTTTTTATATTATAGATGAAAATTATTCTTATTAAAGTAGTAAAGCAAAAAATAACCCAACCGATTGGTTGGGCTATAAAAGATCAGAAAAATTTACCGCACTTTAAATCAATTAGGTTTCCATTCACCATTGAGCACAGTTGCTGTCACTTTATAATCTGGTGTAAACACGGCTAAATTTGCGATTTTTCCTTTTTCTACCGAACCTAAACGATCATCCACACCAATTGCTCGTGCAGGATAAAGGTTACTCATTCGAATTGCTTCAGCAAGCGGAATTTCTACAAACTCCACTGCATTCTTAATAGATTCGATCATGGTAATTGATGCGCCAGCGATCGTACCGTTCGCATCAAAACAGCGACCATCTCGGATATAAATAGTTTTTCCTACGAAGGTAAATGTTTCCAATTCAGGTGGGGCGCCTGCTGCTGCAAGAGAGTCAGTCACAATACAAAGTTTGTCACCTTTGATTTTTTTATCAATGCGAACATTGCCGTAATTGATATGCACACCATCCACGATAATACCAGTGTAAACATCTGAATCGAGTACCGCACCTACTACGCCCATTGCACGCCCAGAACTAATTGGCGACATTGCATTATGCAAGTGGGTCGCAAAAGTTGCGCCTTTGTGGAATGCGGCTTTAGCGACTTCATAAGTCGCATTAGAATGGCCTACAGAGACAATGATGCCCGCTTTCACAAAATCAGGCGTATAGTTAATGGTTGGGTTTTCTGCGGCAATGGTAATTTTTGTAATGACATCACCATTTTCACAGAGAAAATCTTTCATTTCAGGCGTAATTTCACGAATATATTCGGGACGGTGTACACCTTTTTTCTCAACACTGATAAACGGCCCTTCAATATGTAAACCAAGTGCTTGGTTTTTATGCTTGTTTAAATATTCACGCATAATTTTCACCGCACTTTTTATGTTTTCATCTGGTGCAGTGATAAAAGTTGGAAGGAAACTTGTACAACCTGATTTCAAGTTAGTTTCCTGCATAATTTCCAAGGTTTCAACGCTAGTTTGATCGTTAAACATCACGCCGCCACAGCCATTTAATTGAAGATCAATAAAACCAGCGGTTAAATTATTACCTTGTAAATCAATGGTTTTGATGCCTGTTTCTAATTCAGCTTGTGGAACTACCGCTTCAATAATTTCACCGTTAATAATTACAGCAAAATCACGTAAAACGTCATATTTTGTGTAAATCACACAATTCGTTAATGCATATCTCATTTTTTGTCCTTAAATAAAATAATCAGAAAAATTACCGCTCTTTTGAGCGGCAGGATCTTATAACACGCTATGAATGGCGCGTTGTTCTAATTCAGTAAAATATTTAACCGTTTTTACTTTCAATTCTTGTTGTGCAGGCTCATCACAAACTAACACAAAATGACGATGTAATTGAAGTGCACTCACTGTCCACATATGGTTCACACCACCTTCTACGGCAGCTTGAACTGCAAGCGCCTTATGATGGCCAGTTGCAAGGATCATCACTTCTTCTGCATCTAATAATGTTCCTACACCAATAGTCAAAGCATATTTAGGCACTTTATTCACATCATTATCAAAGAAACGTGAATTTGCGATCAGCGTGTCTTGAGTTAACGTTTTAATACGAGTGCGAGAACTTAATGATGAGGCTGGTTCATTAAAGGCAATATGACCATCATTACCTACTCCGCCCATAAATAAATTAATTTTTCCGTAAGATTTAATTTTTTCTTCATAACGGCGACATTCCGCATCATGATCATCCGTGTTACCGTTAAGAATATTGATATTTTCTGGCTGAATATCGATATGATTGAAGAAATTGTTATACATAAAACTATGATAACTTTCAGGATGTTCCTCTGGTAACCCCACATATTCGTCCATATTAAATGTTACCACATGCTTAAAACTCACCTCTCCCGCTTTACAAAGTGCGATTAATTCTTGGTAAGTTTTTAATGGTGTCCCACCAGTTGGTAAACCTAGAACGAATGGACGTTCAGCCGTAGGATTAAAATGATTGATACGATCAACAATATGGCGTGCAGCCCAACGACTCACCTGTTGTTCGTTGTGTAGAGGGATAAGACGCATACTATACTTCCTTTATTTTCAATACCGTGGATAAACAAACCAACGGTTAAACATAATGGTTCCCCACTACGAAATAGAAAAACTGAGAAGCAGGAAACGAGAATTGCTACCCCAAGAGGGATAAATTATGAGTAACCTAGGGAAATCACTCCCCTAGGTTCTCACGATATTCCATTAATTATAAAAATTTCGCTTTCAACTCTTTTGCTTTAGCAAGCTGAGCATCTGTTGCTTTTGCTGTCATTGGCTCACGGCAATAACCCGCATCCACACCTTCTAATTTAAGCAATTCTTTGATGGTTAAATATAAACCGTTCGCTAAAATGCCTTCGATTAAATCGTTGGTTACGTGTTGAATTTCTAACGCTTCGGCTAATTTACCCGCTTTGGTTAATTCAAAAATTTGACGAGCACGAACGCCGTTTACGTTGAAAGTTGAACCGATTGCACCATCTACACCAAGTGCGGCCGCAGGTAACATCATTTCATCGAAACCTGCCCAAATTAAGTGGTTTGGATAAGCTTTTTTCAAACGTTCTAATAAATAGAAGTCACCTGCTGTGAATTTTACCCCTAATACTTTCGGGTTTTTGTAAAGTTCACCAAATTGTTCAATTCCTATATTCACGCCAGTTAAGAACGGAATAGAATACACGATCATATTATTGCCCGTTTCTGCAATAATGGTGTCGTAATAATGTTTGATTTCAGGGAAACTAAATTTATAGTAGAACGGAGTAACTGCAGATAAGCTATCGTAGCCTAATTCTGTTGCATATTTACCTAATTCAACTGCTTCTTTTAAGTTTACGCTGCCCACTTGAGCAATTAGCGCGATTTGATCTTTTGCTTCATCTTTTGCAATACGGAAGATTTCTTTTTTCTCTTCAGTTGAAAGCATAAAGTTTTCGCCTGTTGAACCACCCACATATAAACCATCAACCTTCATTTTGTCGATATTATGGCGGATAATTTGACGTAAACCTTTTTCATTAATTGTGCCATCTTTATTAAATGACACTAATAATGCACTGAAAATACCTTTTAAATCACGCATAAGTTTTCTCCTATTTTATACGTTGTTCAAGAATCACATTGAGGGTTTTTTGCTTGGTCTGAGCTGCAAGTTCTTCTTCGCCCTGCACTAACAAAGCATAAATTAAATCTAATACAAAAAGCTGTGCAATTTTGGTACCAATAGAGTCACCTTGTAGCTTCCCTTGTTTATTACCATTTACTAAAACATAATCAGCATATTCTGTAACGGGTGAACGCAAACTGTGAGTTAATGCCACTGTCGTTGCACCATTTTGTTTAGCAATTTTGAGTGTATGCGCTGTTTCGGCGGAATATCCTGAATGACTTAAACCAATTGCCACATCAGAAGACGTAAGTAATGCCGCCTGCATATACATAAAATGATTATTGCCTGTTGCATCCACTTGGAAACCGATACGCATCAATTTATTTTTCGCATCTTCAGCTGTCACGCCAGATGATCCCACGCCGAATAAAAAGATACGACGTGCTTTTTTAATGGCTTTAACCACTTGCTCAAGCTGTTTCAAATCTAATAAATTAACCGTTTCTTCCATTACATTAGAAACTGCCGCTTGCAACTTTTGTGCAATCGTTAAAGAATCATCGCTCGGCATAATTTCTGTTTCGAGCACAGTTTCATCATTGTTATCTTTCGTGGCAAGCTCAATGGAAAGTTCTAATTTAAAATCGCTGAAACCTTTAAAACCAATGGTTCGACAAAAACGGACGAGCGTAGCTTCTCCAACTTCCAAATGTTTAGCAATTTCTGAAAGGGGACATTGGGACACCAAATCGGGCGAACGTAAAATCGTATCAGCAATTTTTTTCTCTGATTTGGTTAGGCTGTGGTAAAGCGAACTAATGGTGTTTAACACATTTCCGGATTTAGCCATAAATTGTTCCTTTTGGTTTATCAAGCAGAACATCTTTCACCCAATAAGCTGCGCCGACTAATCCTGCATCTTGACCAAATTTAGCAGATTCAATGTCACAGCTATATACAGCAGGCATATCCTGTAAGAAACGTTTGACTAATGGTAAATAACCTTCAGCCAACCCGACACTACCACCTACAACAGCTTTTTGAACATCCAATCCAATCACTAAATCCGCCACTAAATTGGCAATGGCTTTGGCTGAACGTTCTATAAGTGCGGTAGCTTTTTCATCATTTTTTCTAAAACGTTCAAAAACTTCTCTTGGCTCACAAGGATCGTCCCATTGGGAAGACACCGCTTCAATTGCACGCCCTGCAGCAACTGCTTCTACACAACCACGACGACCACAACCGCACATTGGACCATTTGGATCCGCTAATGTATGCCCGATATGTCCTGCGATTCCCTTTGGACCAGTTTGTAATTGTTGGTTTAATATGACACCACCACCCACGCCAGTAGAAACAGTAATAAAAACAAAGTTTGATACTTTTTCTGAATCTTGGAGTTGGTATTCCGCATAAGTTGCAGCTTGTGCATCATTTAATAAGCCAATTGGTTTATCCGTGTGTTTAGCTATACTTTCTTTTAGTGGAAATTGATTCAAACCACCTAAATTCTTAGGATTAAGTGCGGTTAAAACACCGTCATTTATAATACCGGTTGAAGCCACCGCCACATAATCAAATTGCCCCGCATAATGAGTAAGAAGTTGTTCTAATGCTTGATGCATTCCTTCTACCACATTTTCACGCGGCGTATGAATTTGTTGGCGTTGTTCAACTTCGCCATTTTTTACGATAGCCGCCGCGATTTTTGTACCGCCAATGTCTAGAGCTAAACAACGCATAACTTATCCTTATAGTATGAAGTATTTTCTCACACGTCTTACGACTATCTTGCAGATTTCACAGAATTAGCAAACCAACTCACGATATGCTCAAGGCGAGTTAATGCTGAACCAACAGTGACGCAATCTGCGCCAATTTCAATGGCAACTTTTGCCAATTCAGGGGTGTTATAGCGACCTTCTGCCATCACAAAACAGCCCGCTGCTTTTAAATCTTTCACTAATTGATAATCAGGTTCTTCGGGAACTGGACCACCCGTATAACCAGACATTGTGCTACCCACAATATCAAAACCCAGTTTTTGACAATACAAGCCTTCTTCTAAATTAGAGCAATCTGCCATTGCCAAGCAGCCCATTTCATGAATTTTTTTCACCGCACTTTCAATATCAACTGGGCGAGGACGGCTAGTGCCATCTACCGCAATAATATCTGCCCCAGCATTGGCAAGATCTTCAATATCTTGCAGAAATGGCGTAATACGAATCGGACTATCAGATAAGTCGCGTTTTACAATACCGATAATTGGAATGTTTACAAAAGGACGTGTCGCTTTAAGGTTATCTACACCTTCAATACGTAAACCTGATGCGCCACCAGCAACAGAAGCTTGAGCCATGGCAGAAACAATTTCTGGTTTATCCATTGGACCATCATCAACAGGTTGGCAAGAAGCAATGAGACCATATTGAATTTGAGAAAGCACATCTTGATGAGATAATTTCGACATAATATCACTCCTAAATATATTGAGGCCGATAATGCTTAAATGCTTTATTACAAGCCATCTAGGCGTTAGCATTATTTAGACTCAATCATCCTCAAAAATATAACTGAGCCCGCATTTTCGTCATTGCTCTGCATTATATAAAAACATAACTCCATTTTAAAAGATTTTTTGAAGTATTTTTTTGTAAATGTGATCTACCTCTCAATTTTGAAATAAAACTTCAAAGAGCAGTTCAAAAAGTATTTTTTTACTTTAGAATAGCGCCCGAGTAGTTTTTTTGATGTCTAAAACATCAAGCATTCACTTTCAATCCAAGCCAATTATGGCTTATATCAACATAGGTTCACACAGGAGCGAACATTATGAAATTTACTAAACTTTTCCTTGCAACTGCTATCACATTAGGCGTTTCTTCAGCCGTTTTTGCCGCAGATTATGACTTAAAATTTGGTATGAATGCGGGTACTTCATCTAATGAGTACAAAGCAGCAGAAATGTTTGCAAAAGAAGTAAAAGAAAAATCACATGGTAAAATTGAAGTTTCACTTTATCCAAGTTCACAACTTGGTGATGACCGTGCAATGTTAAAACAATTAAAAGACGGTTCTCTTGACTTCACTTTTGCTGAATCAGCTCGTTTCCAATTATTCTATCCTGAAGCAGCAGTGTTCGCATTACCCTATGTCATCACCGACTACAATGTTGCACAAAAAGCATTAAAAGAAACTGCATTTGGTAAAGATTTAGTTCAAAAAATGAATAAAGAATTAGGCTTAACCTTATTATCACAAGCTTACAACGGTACTCGCCAAACAACTTCAAATAGAGCGATCAATAGTATTGCTGATATGAAAGGCTTAAAACTTCGTGTACCAAACGCTGCAACTAACTTAGCGTACGCAAAATATGTAGGCGCATCTCCAACACCTATGGCATTCTCTGAAGTATATCTTGCACTTCAAACTAACTCTGTAGATGGTCAAGAAAACCCATTAGCGACCGTACAAGCACAAAAATTCTATGAAGTACAAAAATTCTTGGCGATGACTAACCACATTTTGAATGACCAACTTTATTTAGTAAGTAACGAAACTTATAAAGAATTACCAGAAGATCTTCAAAAAGTAGTTAAAGACGCCGCTGAAAATGCAGCAAAATACCACACTAAATTATTCGTAGATGGCGAAAAAGATTTAGTAACATTCTTTGAAAAACAAGGTGTTAAAGTGACTCACCCAGATTTAACTCCATTCAAAGATGCGATGAAACCATTCTACACTGAGTTTGTAAAACAAACTGGTGAGAAAGGTGAAAAAGCATTAAAAGAAATCCAAGCTCTTAAATAATCTCTATCACGTGCGCCAGCAATTTGGTTGGCGCACTCATTTTCGTTCTCCACAATCTCCGGAGTGAAGTATGAAATTTTTTAACAAACTTGAAGAATGGATTGGCGGCGCGCTATTCCTTGTGATCTTCGGTATTCTTGTTGCTCAAATCCTATTCCGCCAAGCTTTCCACTCGCCGTTAATTTGGAGTGAAGAACTCGCTAAACTATTGTTTGTATATGTAGGTATGCTCGGTATTAGCGTGGCTATCCGCAAACAAGAACACGTTTACATCGACTTCTTAACCAATTTAATGCCTGCTTCTATCAAAAAAGTAACAAACTCTTTTGTACAGTTTGTCATTTTCCTTGGCATTATTTTCTTTATCCATTTTGGTATTAAAACATTCCTTGGTGCTGATTTCCCTATTGATGCGTTAGGTGGAATTTCAGAGAAATGGATTTATGCTTCTCTACCGTTCATTTCTATCCTAATGTTAGTGCGCTTCTTCCAAGCACAAGCAGATAATTTTAAAGAAGATAAAAGCTATTTACCAGCGACATTCTTCATTGTAAGTGCGGTCATTTTATTAGGCATTTTATTTACGTTCCCAGAGTGGTACAAAGTATTACGCATTACAGAATATGTGAAATTTGGTTCTAACTCTGTATACGTTGCCCTAATATTCTGGCTAGTTATTATGTTCCTTGGTGTGCCGGTAGGTTGGTCATTATTCATCACCACATTACTCTATTTCTCAATGACCAGATGGAACGTGGTAAACGCAGCAGCTGAAAAACTGACCATGAGTTTAGATAGTTTCTCATTACTTGCTGTGCCGTTTTATATCCTAACTGGTATTTTAATGAATACTGGCGGTATCACAGAACGTATCTTTAATTTCGCGAAAGCCTTACTCGGTCACTACACTGGTGGTATGGGTCATGTAAATATTGGCGCAAGTTTATTGTTCTCAGGTATGTCTGGTTCTGCACTTGCTGATGCGGGTGGCTTAGGTCAGTTAGAAATCAAGGCTATGCGCGATGCAGGTTATGATGATGATATTTGTGGTGGTATCACTGCGGCATCTTGTATCATCGGCCCATTAGTTCCACCAAGTATCGCCATGATTATTTACGGTGTAATCGCCAACGAATCCATTGCGAAACTCTTCGTTGCAGGTTTTGTACCTGGCGTACTTGTAACGATTGCTTTGATGATCATGAACTACTACGTATCCAAAAAACGTGGTTATCCAAGAACACCAAAAGTAACTCGTGAAGAACTTTGCACATCATTCAAAAAAGCATTCTGGGCAATCTTAACTCCATTACTCATTATCGGCGGTATCTTCTCTGGCTTATTTAGTCCAACAGAATCTGCCGTTGTTGCTGCGACTTATTCCGTAATCATAGGTAAATTCGTTTATAAAGAATTAACCATGAAAATGCTCTTTAATAGCTGCGTTGAAGCAATGGCGATTACGGGTGTGGTTGCATTAATGATTATGACTGTGACCTTCTTCGGAGATATGATCGCACGTGAACAAGTTGCAATGCGTATAGCAGATGTATTCGTTGCCGTAGCTGATTCTCCACTTATGGTATTAGTCATGATCAATGCTCTCTTGCTCTTCTTAGGTATGTTCATTGATGCATTAGCATTGCAATTCTTAGTGTTACCAATGTTAATTCCAATCGCAATGCAATTTAATATCGACTTAGTATTCTTCGGTGTAATGACTACTTTGAATATGATGATCGGTATCTTAACACCGCCAATGGGAATGGCTCTCTTTGTGGTGGCGCGTGTGGGTAATATGTCAGTATCCACTGTAACGAAAGGTGTATTGCCGTTCTTAATACCGATATTCTTAACATTAGTATTAATTACGATTTTCCCACAAATCATTACTTTTGTACCAAATCTATTGATGTCTTAACACTAAAGTGCGGTTAAAAAAAGCAAAGCTTTTATAACCGCACTTTTTTTATAAAATCAATCCTATTCAATGCGGTTTTATGAATAGCAAACCATAAACATAACTTAATAAATGAGGTTTATTATGACATTGACAAAAACAGCATTATGCGCCGCACTTTTTGCAACTGTTGCATTTTCAGCTAGCGCACAAGCCTATCCAGATTTACCAGTAGGCATCAAAAGCGGAACTGGCGCACTCATCGGTGATACCGTATATGTAGGCTTAGGTTCGGGTGGCAATAAATTCTATTCTTTAGACTTAAAAGATCCTGCTGCACAATGGAAAGAAATTGCCGCATTCCCTGGTGGTGAACGTAATCAACCTGTTGCAGCAGCCGTAGATGGAAAACTTTATGTATTCGGTGGTTTGCAAAAAAATGAAAAAGGCGAACTTCAACTTGTTAATGATGCTTACAGCTACAACCCAGCTGATAATACTTGGGTGAAACTTTCTACTCGCTCTCCGCGTGGATTAGTCGGTTCAAGCAGCGCATCTCACGGTGATAAAGTTTATATTTTAGGTGGTTCTAACCTCTCTATATTTAATGGTTTCTTCCAAGACACCGTGGCAGCAGGTGAAGATAAAGCGAAAAAAGATGAAATCGCAGCAGCTTATTTTGATCAACGTCCAGAAGATTATTTCTTCACAACAGAATTATTGAGCTATGAACCATCAACCAATAAATGGCGCAATGAAGGTCGTATTCCATTCTCTGGTCGTGCTGGTGCGGCATTCACCATCCAAGGTAATGACTTAGTGGTTGTTAATGGTGAAGTGAAACCAGGTCTTCGTACCGCAGAAACTCATCAAGGTAAATTCACAGCTAAAGGTGTGCAATGGAAAAACTTACCTGACTTACCTGCACCAAAAGGTAAATCACAAGATGGTTTAGCTGGTGCTCTCGCAGGCTACAGCCATGGCCATTATTTAGTTACGGGTGGAGCTAACTTCCCTGGTTCAATTAAACAATTCAAGGAAGGCAAACTTCATGCGCATAAAGGTTTAACCAAAACATGGCATAACGAAGTTTATACTTTAAATAATGGTAAATGGAGTATCGTTGGTGAATTACCAATGAATATTGGCTATGGTTTCTCTGTGTCTTACAACAATAAAGTATTGCTCATCGGTGGTGAAACTGACGGTGGTAAAGCGTTAACCAGCGTTAAAGCCATTAGCTACGATGGTAAAAAATTGACCGTTGAATAATTTGGCATAGAATAATGTATAAGGCTTGAGGCAAAGAATGGGCTCAAGCCTTTTGATTTCATCAAAATATAAAAATTAAGGAGATTATATGAGTGTACTTAGTTACGCACAAAAAATCGGTCAAGCCTTAATGGTGCCTGTGGCAGCCTTACCTGCTGCAGCATTATTAATGGGTATTGGCTATTGGATCGACCCAGATGGTTGGGGTGCAAACAGTCAATTAGCGGCATTATTAATTAAATCTGGTGCAGCAATTATTGACAACATGGGGTTACTCTTTGCTGTGGGTGTTGCTTTTGGTCTAGCAAAAGACAAACACGGCTCCGCCGCACTTTCAGGTCTTGTGGGTTTCTACGTAGTAACCACCCTGCTTTCCCCTGCTGGTGTAGCACAATTACAACACATTGATATTAGTGAAGTGCCTGCCGCATTCAAAAAAATTAATAACCAATTTATCGGGATTTTAATTGGTGTGATTTCAGCTGAACTTTACAACCGGTTCTATCAAGTTGAATTACCAAAAGCACTTTCGTTCTTTAGCGGAAAACGCCTCGTCCCAATTTTGGTTTCTTTCGTGATGATCGCTGTATCATTTGCCTTACTCTATATTTGGCCTCATATTTTTAACGCGCTCGTTTCATTTGGTGAATCGATCAAAGATTTAGGTGCGGTAGGTGCAGGCATCTACGGTTTCTTCAACCGCTTATTAATTCCTATTGGCTTACACCATGCCTTAAACTCCGTATTCTGGTTTGATGTAGCGGGTATCAACGATATTCCAAACTTCTTGGGCGGCGCTAAATCTATTGCCGAAGGCACTGCAACTGTGGGGTTAACTGGTATGTATCAAGCTGGTTTCTTCCCAGTGATGATGTTTGGTTTACCAGGTGCTGCTCTTGCGATTTATCACTGTGCAAAACCAAATCAAAAAGTACAAGTGGCCTCCATTATGCTTGCGGGTGCGTTAGCCTCTTTCTTTACAGGGATCACCGAACCACTTGAATTCTCATTCATGTTCGTTGCGCCTGTGCTTTATGTATTGCATGCATTATTAACAGGTATCTCTGTATTCATTGCAGCCACAATGCACTGGATTGCAGGCTTCGGCTTTAGTGCTGGTTTAGTGGATATGGTACTTTCTAGCCGTAACCCACTTGCCGTTAGCTGGTATATGTTACTTGTACAAGGTATTGTATTTTTTGCTATCTATTATTTTGTGTTCCGTTTTGCAATTAATGCCTTTAATCTCAAAACACTAGGACGTGAAGATAAAGCAGAAACAGCTGCAGCCCCAACACAAAGCAACCAATCTCGCGAAGAAAGAGCGGTAAAATTTATCGCGGCTTTAGGTGGTTCAGAAAACTTCAAAACTGTGGATGCTTGCATCACTCGTTTACGCTTAACTTTAGTTGATCATCACAATATTAATGAAGATCAACTTAAAGCACTTGGTTCAAAAGGTAATGTAAAATTAGGTAATGATGGATTACAAGTCATTTTAGGTCCTGAAGCTGAACTTGTAGCAGAAGCGATTAAAGCAAAATTAAAATAAATTTTGACCGCACTTTACATGCCGTCTATCAATAGGCGGCATTTTTATTAATGAGATTTAATAATGTTATTTATTCCACCACCACTACTCTGTTTATTAATTGGCTCTTCAATGTATTTTTTGCCAAAAGTAGCTAGTTATTCTGTCCATTTTGCAGTTATTGTCTTTGTCATTACTCTTTCATTTTTGATTGCAGGGGGCAGTGTGCTTCAGTTTTTTATACGCAAAACGACTATCAATCCTCATGACTTTAAACACACAACACAATTAGTTTCTACAGGCATATTTCGATTTAGCCGTAATCCAATGTATTTAAGTTTGCTGTTAATGTTAATTGCTTGGTCTCTTTGGTTAGGTAATAGTTTGGCTTGGTTAGGCGTAATTGTCTTTATACTAGTTATGAATCGCTTTCAAATAGCCCGAGAAGAAGCCTATTTGGAAAGTAAATTTGGCGATGAATACCGTCATTACAAACAAAAAGTAAGACGCTGGCTATAAAAAAACACCTTCACAAAGAAGGTGTTTTTATCAATTCTAAATCTATTTCTTCGGTGCCTGCATAAAGCGGAAGAAATCACTATCTGGTTTTAAAATCATCATATTGTCAGAGCTTGCAAAACTCGCTTCATAGGCTTTTAAGCTACGTACAAAAGTAAAGAATTGAGGCTCTTGTGCAAAAGCATCTGAATATAATTTTGCCGCTGCTGCATCACCTGAGCCTCGTAATTCTTGTGCAGTTTTATTTGCATTAGCAAGAATCAACGTCACTTTACGATCTACGTCAGCTTGGATAAATGCTGCTTTTTCTTTACCTTGAGAACGGTGTTCACGCGCGACTGCATCACGTTCTGCACGCATACGTTGATAAATTGAAGAAGAGACTTCGTCCGGTAAATTGATTTGTTTTACACGCACATCAATCACTTCAATACCCAATTCTGCCGTACTATCTTGCCCTGAATTTAAAGCTTTTTTAGCCCCTTCCATTAATTCACCACGCGTACCAGAAACGATATCTTTAATGGTTCTTGTACCAATTTCAGAACGCAAACGGTCATTTACTTTACGGCTTAACAAGCTTGAAGCTTGAGTATAATCTCCACCACCAGTAGATGTGTAGAATCGACCAAAATCACTAATCTTCCATTTCACATAAGAATCTACTAGCAAGTCTTTTTTCTCAACAGTAACAAAACGTGTTGCTGAACCATCTAAAGTACGAATACGTGCATCTAAAACTTTAATGCTATCAATCAAAGGCACTTTAAAATGCAAGCCTGGTTCATAGACAACCACCTTATTATCTGCATCACGTTGTACTTTGTTGAATCGCAACATAATACCGCGAGTACCTTCCGTCACGACCACGACACTGGAATACAACACTGCTGCAATCACGAAAATAGCTGGTAATAAAAATTTACGCATTAGTTAAATCTCCCTTGGCGAATCGGCTCAACAGTGCTTGGTAGTTGGCTTGAAGAATGATTAATACGCTCTGGCTGTGATAAAACAGGTGCAGATTCTACCGCTCTTTCTGTTACGACTGGCGCTTTAGCTGATACTTTTTTACCCATAATTTGTTCTAAGGGTAACACAGTTAAATTGTTACCATTATTGCCATCAAGCATCACTTTTGGGGTATTTGCCATGACTTTTTCCATGGTTTGAATATATAAACGCTCACGCAGTAAATCTGGCGCAGCTTTAAATTCAGGCAACAAACGCTGCAAACGTTCCACTTCGCCTCGTGCATCTAACACGATACGATCTTTATAAGCTGTCGCTTCTTCAATAATACGTTGTGCATCACCACGCGCAATCGGCTCTTTCTCTCGGGCATAGGCTTCCGCTTCACGAATGAAACGCTGTTCATCTTCCTGCGCTTTAATCGCATCATCAAAGGCATCTTTTACTTCTTCAGGTGGGCGCGCAGATTGGAAGTTCACATCAATAACCTCAAGTCCCATATCATAGGATTTGATAATGTCATTTAATGCTTTCCACGTATCTTCACGAACAACCGCACGACCTGTTGTTAAAATATCATTCATTGACATATGGCCGATCACATAACGCAATGCACTGTCAGTCGCTTGACCTAAACTGTCATCAGCATTCGTCACGCTAAAACGATATTTAGCAGGATCTTGTACGCGATATTGCACGGTCATTTCCACACGAACCATATTTTCATCTTTAGTAAGCATTGAACCTTGCGTACGAAGCTCTTTAACTTGCTCTACATTCACCGGCAATACTTTATCTACAAATGTTGGTTTCCAGTTCAAACCCGGTTGAACAATAGAATGTAATTCACCAAAACGAAGCACCACACCACGCTCAGCCTCTTTAATGGTGTAGAAACCACTTACGCCCCAAATAATCGCACCAATGGCAACAGCAAGCGGCACCACTTTTCCAAAATTAAATGGCGTACTGTTTTGAGAACTACCATTGTTTTGACCGCTCTTTTTATTTCCACCACCTAATTTTCTAAGAAGGTTATTAAAAATCTCCTCAATATCTGGCGGAGATTGTTCTTGATTCCCACGATTTTGATTGTTATTCCATCCATTATTATTGGATGAATTTCCCGGCTGTTGGTCGTTGCTTTGCCCTGGTTTGCTCCAAGGATCGCGATCTGAACCGTTCTGTGACATTTCATTCTCCATTTGTCAAAAAATTGTTAAGAGTTTAGCTAAATAAATGGGGCGCGTCTATGAAAATGCAAGAGGAGATAACCATTAATTTCGCCTCACTTTTAAGTTATGCCCCTTAGGCGCGGAGATTTTTTCCGTTAGCGTTGGATAGCTTTTACTGTTTGCTATCGTAGCAGTTACTGCCTTAACAGATTTTTAAATTAAGATTGCCTTTAATAGCAATACGTACATTTTCAGAAAAAGCGATGTTAATTCTCATCACAGCTTAGGTGTCTTGCTCTCTCGTGATATTTCCGTAGAAAATCGGGTGTGCTTACGCGAAGTTGGATGTGGAATTATAAGATTTGCTTAAAGATAAACAGCTCTAAAAATACAAAAAGTGCGGTCAATTTTTGAGAGGTTCAAAAACTCTTTAAAAATTAGCCGCGCTTGATATATCCAAGCTATAAAAACAGATTTTCACTAATCATCATTAAATAAAATCTCCATAAATTCAAAAAAATCTTTTTCTGATACTTCCTCAGGAGAAATCATTTTGTTATATATAATATCTATATCCCTATTTTCTAATTTATATATTTCCAATCCTACCCAATGACTACTCCAGAGCTCAATAGTTGCTGTTTTTTTATTTGAATATAAGTCAAATCTAGTTAAATAACCAAAATCTCCCTCTTTCTCAAAATCAACTTGAACAACTCCGAATTTTTCAATCACCCTAGGATAAACAAAATTTTCAAAAAATTTATATATATTCATTATTTTTTCTAGCACTCTTATATTATTAACTTACATATAAAAACAGACATAAATTTTGACTTTTATTTCATCTTTGATGGTTCCCAGTTGTTTAAAATATCATAAATAAACGCTACATATTCTTTTTCAGGATGTAATTCCAAAAAACGTTCACATGCTTTTTTAAAATACATAAAACAGATTTCTTCAGATACATGAACCTGATATCTAGGATCACATAGGCCTCCAATCTCAAACCTTACCCCTTCAAAGTGATCTTCTGGAAAAGGACTATTCATATCAGGGTAATAGCAATCTGCTCCCTCCTCACAGAATCCATCCTTTTCTACTAAAACAGAATAGATAGCTTTTAAAAAATCACCCTCATGATAAACAATATTAAAGTAGGTTTTTATACTAGACTCAGGTTCATCTAAGCTACCTGTTCCACCATAAAAAAAATTTGAAGGGCTACGAGAATCTTCTCCTTTAGCTGTATATAAGGGAATACTATTCTGGGTGTACATTTGTTACTCCTTTAGTATCTTTATCAATATAATAACGAAATTTTATCCCATTAATTTGCTGGGAATCTTGATAATTTTTTAAATAATCATTACTTGCTTTAACACTACTAACATATCCTTTAGCTACAGCCTTTTGCCCCATTTCAAGCATCTCATGATCTGAGAATTTGATAAGAAGACTGCCTGCGGTATCGTTTTGTGCTGCCGCTTGTAATG
Source organism: Haemophilus sp. oral taxon 851 str. F0397 (assembly GCF_000242295.1). Classification (NCBI taxonomy): domain Bacteria; kingdom Pseudomonadati; phylum Pseudomonadota; class Gammaproteobacteria; order Pasteurellales; family Pasteurellaceae; genus Haemophilus; species Haemophilus sp. oral taxon 851. Next base: position 23,369 of record NZ_JH591077.1, on the reverse strand, counting down.
CCGCCGTCACCGCTCGAATCGCCATGCTTTTTTCACTACCTATGCCGTAAGCATCATCAATCCCTTTTTTAATGAGACTAATTTGTTTACTGATTTCTTGCGCTTAGTCACTATTTTTACAGCTCGTTACGGTGAGGTTTTAAATATAATAATAGTCACTCTAGTTCACATGATAAAAACTGAATTCTTGTAGTATTTTAAGTTGCAATCGCTCGCCACTCCACTCATAAAAGTGCGGTAATTTTTCTTGATGATTGACAAAAGCGGCTAAATAAACAGGGAGTTCGTCAGTAAACCACAATTTCCCCTGCGGGCAATAATCTGAAAAAATTTTTTGTTGTTCAGGAAAATGACGAACATTGGATAATTTTACGATCCCAAATCCTTGAGATTTCAATACAGCTTCTCGCAAACACCAACAACGATAAAAAGCCTTCAAAGAATTCTGCTGATGATGAAACCAATCAATTTCTTCTTTTGGTGCAATATGTTCCATCAACGCCGTAAAATTTCTTATTTTAGGAAATTCAATATCAATTCCAACCGCACTTTTTTCTTCATTTCTAATATCTAATATTACCGCCACCCAATCACCAGAATGGCTAATATTAAAATCTATTCGCTCATCAAGAAAATAAGGTCTGCCACTTTCAGTACGATGAATTTGAGATAAAAGTGCGGTAGATTTTCCTGATATTTTTAAAAGTTGAAAAAGTAATAAATGAGCAAGCCGACGGCACTGATGACGCTGAAATACACGGGAGCTATCCGTTTCAATTTGATATAGATTTTCTGGAATCAGTTCATCGGGTAAGGATTCCAAAGAAAAAGGTTGATTTATATTGCCGTAGGCGATGTAGGTTGTCATAAAAATAAAAGCACCATTCAAAGGTGCTTTTATATTAAAAGGATTTAGTTTGTGTGTAAATTATCGAATCACTAATTCCGCCACAGAAACACCGACCAAGCAAGCAACAATAACCCCAATTAAACCTGGCACCATGAAACTGTGGTTAAAATAATATTTACCAATTTTTGTTGTACCTGTTACGTCAAAGTTTACAGTGGCAATGTCTGACGGATAATTTGGGATGAAGAAATACGCATAAGTTGCAGGCATTAAACCAACCAAGATTGGCGCAGGAATACCTAAACCAATACCAACAGGTAATAACATGACTGCAGTCGCAGCTTGGCTGTTAATTACGACAGAAACTGCAAATAATGCTAACGCGAATGTCCAAGGATAAGTTTGAACCATATCAGTAATCGCGGCTTTAAATTCTGGCATTGCATATTGGAAGTAAGTATCGCTCATCCAAGCAATACCATAAATCGCAATCGCTGCCACCATACCCGACTTAAATACCACGCCATTTGGCACGATTTGAGGATTCGTTTTCGTTGCAAGTAAAATCACACCGCCAAAGCAAAGCATCATCATTTGGATGATTAGCGACATAGAAATTGCTTTTCCGCTACCGATAGTACGAATTTCAGGAATCATCGCAATTGCGACAATCACCACCAATGCTAATAAGAACAAATAAACTGATTTTTTAGCGCCTTGTGGAAGGGCTTCATTCAATGTTGTGCTTGTTGTATTTAAAATACGTTCACGCCATACTGGATCTTGTAAACGACGTTGATATTCAGGATCTTGTTCTAACTCTTTACCACGACGCATACTATATAAAGAAAGCGCTATCGTACCCGCTAAGGTTGCTGGAACAGTCACACAAATAATATCTAACAAACTAATATGCTCAAAACCAGGCATTGCAGTAATTTTACCTAGATAGAAGACAACAGCTGCAGAGAGTGGGCTAGATGTGATAGCTAATTGAGATGCCACCGAAGACGCTGCCATTGGGCGCTCTGGACGGATTTTGTTTTTCAATGCAACATCACCGATGATTGGCATAATTGTGTAAACAGAGTGACCTGTACCAAGCATAAACGTTAATAAATACACGACTAATGGGCCTAGCAAAGTTACACGTTTTGGGTTTTTACGGAGAATACGTTCGGCAATTTGTAACATAAATTTCAAACCGCCTGCAGCTTCAAGTACGGATGCACAAGTCACCACCGCAAGAATGATGAGCATTACATCAATCGGTGCTTTCCCCACTGGCATACGGAATACGAAAACTTCGATAGCAAGACCGATACCAGACACGACACCTAAACCGATACCGCCGTAACGGCTTCCCATATAAAGCATTAATAATAAGAATAAAAATTCTAAATAAAGCATAAGTACCTCAAAAATAAAAAACTGCAAAAATAATACCTTTTTTGAGGAATAAAACTAGATATTTTTTAAATTTTAGACCAAGAATTGAATTAAAAGGCAATTCAGATCAATTTTACAATGCAGGAATAAGGGAAAAGTGCGGTGATTTTAGAAAGAAATTTTTGAAAAAAAAATTAGGCGACTTAAAAAGTCGCCCAACTTGAAATTATTGATTGTTTTGCACGTAGTCAATCGCAGATTGAACAGTTGTGATTTTTTCAGCTTCTTCATCTGGAATTTCGATATCGAATTCTTCTTCTAAAGCCATTACTAATTCAACTGTGTCTAAAGAGTCCGCACCTAAATCTTCAACGAAAGAAGCTTCAGATTTAACATCTTCTTCTTTAACACCTAATTGTTCAACGATGATTTTTTTCACGCGTTCTTCAATACTCATTTGTTTTTCCTATTTTGTTGGTTTTAACTCATAAAAGAGCGGTTAGTGTATGTATTTTTTATCAACTTGCAACTATTTTATAGGCTGGTCGCACCACAAAATGGGCAATCTGAATACACACATTAAAAATAGTTACGTACCTTTGCATACGCTCAAGGCGTAACCAAGCTACACTGCGAATGGGATTCTAACATTATCTAAAATCTTTGGCTATGATTTTGTGTTTAGAACGCCACTCAAGTCTAAATAAAGAGAAACGCTGATTTTCAGCATTAGCTCATATATAAACCACCATTTACATGCAACGTTGTGCCTGTAATGTAAGCCGCATCATCAGAAGCTAAGAAAGCAACGGCTTTAGCAATATCTTTAGCTTCGCCTAAACGACCTGCTGGAACATTAGATAAAATACCCGCTTTTTGTTCATCAGTAAGGACTTCTGTCATATCCGTTGCAATAAAACCAGGTGCAACCACATTTACAGTAATACCACGTGCAGCTACTTCTTTCGCTAAAGATTTAGAAAAACCAATCACACCCGCTTTTGCTGCACAATAGTTAGCTTGTCCTGGATTACCCATTGAACCCACCACTGAGCCAATATTGATGATACGACCAAAACGTTTTTTCATCATTGAACGTAACATGGCTTTAGAAAGATGATATACCGAAGTTAAGTTAGTTTGCATAATATCAAACCACTCATCATCTTTCATACGCATCAATAAATTATCGCGAGTAATACCTGCGTTATTCACGAGAATATCAATATCGCCAAAATCATTTTTAATTTGTTCAAGTAAAGTTTCAATAGATTCTTTATCCGTTACGTTTAAAACTAAACCTTTACCTTTGTCTCCTAAATATGCAGAAATTGCTTCTGCACCTTTTTCAGATGTTGCAGTACCAATTACAAACGCACCTTTTGAGCTAAGTTCTTCTGCAATCGCACGACCGATACCACGAGTAGCCCCTGTCACTAAAGCAATTTTACCTTGCATTTTTTCTTCCTTTTACTCTAAAAATTCTTCTACAGCATTGAATGATGCAACATCATTTACTGATATTGCCTGTAAATCACCCACAATGCGTTTAGTTAAACCATTTAATACTTTACCTGGTCCCACTTCAACAAGCGCTTGAACACCATCTTGCGCCATTTTTTCAACTGTTTCAGTCCAACGAACTGGGCTATATAACTGACGAACAAGTGCGGTACGAATTTCTGCACCTTCAGTTTCCGCTTTCACATCAACGTTATTTAATACCGATGTTGTTGGTGTATTGATTTGAATATTCTCAAGTGTTACCGCTAATTGCTCGGCTGCTGGTTTCATCAAGGCACAATGAGAAGGCACACTCACAGCTAACGGCAATGCACGTTTTGCGCCTGCTTCTTTACATAATGCAGCCGCGCGCTCAACTACAGCTTTCGCGCCAGCGATAACGACTTGGCCTGGTGAGTTAAAGTTCACAGCAGATACAACTTCACCTTCTTCCGCTTGTTTACAAGCATTAATAATCGCTTCATTATCCAAACCAATAATCGCATACATTGCGCCAGTGCCTTCAGGCACAGCTTGTTGCATTAGTTTTCCGCGCAATTCCACTAATTTAATCGCATCTTGGAAATCCAACACGCCAGCACAAACTAAGGCAGAATACTCACCTAAGCTATGGCCTGCCATCACCTCTGGTTTTAATTGAGGAAATTTTTCTTGCCATACACGATAAATAGCGACTGAAGCTGCCAAAAGTGCGGGCTGAGTTTGCCAAGTTTTATTAAGTTCTTCAGCAGGGCCTTGTTGAATAAGATGCCATAAATCATATCCAAGCACATCAGATGCTTGTTTAAATGTTTCAGTAACGATTGGATATTCAGTGGCAAGATCAGCAAGCATACCGACAGTTTGGGAGCCTTGACCTGGGAAGACCATTGCGAATTTTTTCATTATGTTTTGTCCTATTGTTTTTTAATTGAGAATTCTTCTTCGGTAATTAAAATCGGATTTCGCCGACGGCGACTTACTTTTTCTTTGCCTCGCCAAAGAAAAAGTAAGCAAAAAGAAAAGCGTCCCTGCTTTTCCTTATTTCCTTTGTTCCATTGAATTTGCTTAACGGAAATTTTCTGAACTCGCTGCGCTCAAACAGACGAAAATTTCCTACAAATTCAATTACACAAAGGTGGAAAAGAAGGGAACCCAATTTGTTCTTTCTCCGATTTAAAGTGCGGTCAAAACTCAAAATATTTTTTGTTCTTAAAATGAATTCAAAATTAACCGCACTTTTTAAATAATGCTCCGATAAATTCGAGGCCCCATATAAATCGCCTTTGCGACTTTCAATTTTTAGGCAATTTGCGTCTGTTTGAGCGCAGCGAGTTCAGCAAATTGCCGTTAAGAAAATTGAAACAAAGCAAAGAACAGCGATTTAACTGGGGCGTGTTTTCTTTGCCTACTTTCTTTTACACGAGTAAAAGAAAGTAGGTCGCCATCAGGCGAAACCTGACAATAAAATACCAAAAGTGCGGTCAAAATTAACCGCACTCTTTAAACAGCTTACATATTCTAACAAACTAATTAGAAGCGTACTAATGCTGAACCCCAAGTCCAACCACCGCCAAAGGCTTCTAATAATAGTAACTGCCCACGTTGAATACGACCATCTCGAACAGCCTCATCTAAAGCGACAGGCACAGTTGCTGCACTGTTGTTAGCGTATTTATCTAACGTTACCACCACTTGCGACATATCCATTTCTAATTTTTTAGCTGTCGCTGTAATAATACGTAAATTTGCTTGGTGTGGCACAAGCCAGTCTAAATCTTTTTTATCTAAATTATTTGCTAAAAGTGTTTCTTCCACCACATTTGAAAGTTCACGAACCGCAAGTTTAAACGTCTCATTTCCTTGCATTTCGATATAACCTGATTTTTCTACACCACGTTCAGGTTGAGCTAAAACAAGGGCATTATGTTTATCTGCTGAAGCATGTAAATGAGTAGAAATAATCCCTTCTTGCTCACTCGCTTCAAGAATGACTGCTCCTGCACCATCACCAAATAGTACAACAGTGCTGCGATCAGTTTCATCTAATTTACGAGAATTGAGATCTGAGCCTATCACTAAGGCTTTTTTCACCTTACCGGCACGAATAAATTGATCTGCCACGCTCAATGCATAGACAAATCCAGTGCAAGCTGCTGCCAAATCAAAAGAAATCGCATCATCGATATTTAATAAACCTTGCACTTGGCAAGCCGCACTTGGATAAGCGTGTGAGTGACTTGTAGTGGCAACAATAATCAGTTCAATATCTTGAGGATTAATTTGAGCAGCTTCGATCGCATTTTTTGCCGCTTCAAATCCCATTGTTGCAACAGTTTCATCTGCCGCTGCGATACGACGTTCACGAATACCGGAACGAGTGACAATCCATTCATCTGATGTATCAACCATTTTTTCCAATTCCGCATTTGTGCGGATGTAGCTTGGTAAATAACTACCAGTAGATAAAATTCTGCTATTCATAATAAATAAAAATTAAGTCATTAATAACGAGCAAGCCCAACCAATATTTTTTCTGGAAGTTGCTGGCGAGCTTGGAAAGCGGCATCAGCAATAGCATGTGCAAAAGCATTCACATTTGCGCTACCGTGGCTTTTTACCACCACAGCTTTTAAGCCAATAAGTGATGCGCCATTATATTCATCAGGGTTAATTCGTTTCAAGCGTTTATAGCGTTGTTTAAATACAAAGCGAAAAAGCCAAGCAAGAATGGGCTTTATAAAACGTGAATTCGCTTTATCTTTAAACAAAGATAACAAATTTCTCACCGCCCCTTCTAAGGTTTTCAAGGCCACATTGCCTGCAAATCCATCACTCACAATCACGTCGGCTTTCCCATTCAGTAAAACATCACCTTCGATAAATCCGACATAATTAAGTACGGTTGATTTTTGCAGTAAATTTGCGGCATCACGAATAGATTGATGGCCTTTGATTTCTTCAATACCTATATTTAATAATCCAATTCTCGGATACACCAAATTAAGTCGAGCTTCAGCAAAAATTGCGCCCATTATAGCAAATTGATAAAGATTTTCCGCACTACACTCAATATTTGCACCAAGATCCAACATCACTGATTTTTCACCATCAATGGTCAGTACCTGAGAAATCAATGCAGGGCGTGCAATGCCTTGTAAAGGCTGCAATAAAATCTTCGACAATCCCATTAATGCCGCTGTATTGCCCGCACTGACACAACCTTGCGCTTCGCCACGTTGTACAAATTCTAATGCTAAACGCATTGATGTACCTTTACTATGACGCAACGCATAAGATATGCCTTGATTATTTTCGATAACACTTGAGCAATGTTGAACTTGTATTCGTTCTAAAACTGACTGAGAACACTTATTGAGAAGAGGAGAAATTTGTTGACTATCGCCAAAGAGGATTAAAGAAAGCTCAGAATCATTTTCCAATGCTAAAAGGGATGCAGGGATAGTAATACGGGGACCAATGTCCCCGCCCATCACATCTAACGCCAAGGTTAGACGAGTCAAGTGAATACCTATAAGTAAAAATTACTTATTGATCACTTTACGACCACGGTAGTAACCGTCTGCAGTTACGTGGTGGCGTAAGTGAGTTTCACCGCTTGCTTTATCCACTGATACTGCAGCAGTAGTTAACGCATCGTGTGAACGACGCATGTCACGACGTGAACGAGATTTTTTATTTTGTTGAACAGCCATTGGCCATACTCCTAAATTTAATTTACTTTTGCTTTAAATTAGCTAATACAGCGAACGGGTTCGGTTTTTTTGCCAATTCGTCAGGCAATTCGCCAAAAACCTGTTCCTGCGCGGACACTTCACAGTGTTCAGATGAATGCATTGGTACAAGCGGCAAAGCTAAAATTAGCTCATCTTCCACCGTGCCAATTAAATCTATTTCGCCAAACTCATTGAACTCGATTGGCTCATAAATTTCCGGCAATACATCAGCTTGATCCCAATTAGCCACTGGACTATAAGTAAACTCACATTCCAATGTTTGTTTGTAAGGCTCGTTACAACGCTGACATTCTAATTCAACATCAACTTGCACTTTACCTTTCATCACTACTAATTTTTGTGGATCAATATAAAACGATAATGTTACCTGTGCATCGCTGAGCACGTTTACCACTGATTCCGCCAAACGCTCAAGCTGATTAGCAGCATAATAGCCAACATAATCAAGCCGTCTTTGAGCATCTTTTACCGGATCAACGGTTAGGGGTAGTTTTACCTTTTGCATAGGGCGTGAATATTACCTGTTGTTGCGAAGATAGTCAAAGGGAAATCGATAAATTTCTCAAATTTACACGAGAGCAAATTTTATTTGCTTTCAATTCAGATAAATTAGTTTCATCCTTAATTTTATGTACACTTTTTTATGTGTTGTTAATCTGGACAAAATTTGATCTCAATCTATTCACCACTAAAAAAGCGCCCCAAATCACTCAAAAAAAAAAACAATTTGAGTTCAAAAATTAATCAAGTATAGGTATAATCAGGCGATTAGGTAGAATCCTATAACAAAAAATGAAGTTAAAACACTCCGCACTTTTAATTTCATCTGTAAATAAAAACAACGAATCATTATAAAAATAAGGTTATTATGAAAAATCAAAAAATATTACTACTTGTTCTTTTAGCTCCTCTAATCGCACAAGGAAATGTCTTTGAAAAGCCAAACTATACCTTAGTGTATGCAAAAGCAGGGGAAATCACATCATATACCTATGATGCAGCTACTGCAAATAAACCTTTAAACTCCCTTATCATTGCAACTCATGGTGGCAGCAATAACATTACTATAAAAGGGAAGTTAGGGGATAATCCTACGGTTCCTGCACCAAGTACGTTTGAGACACATAACATTGTGCGTGATATCACAGAAGGAGACTATAAGCTTACCTATCTAAGCAGTGACAAGAAATCGACTGGCACCGTGTCAATCGCTGATGGAAGTACGGAAGGAAATAATACGATTACTTTTGAGAATGTCACTATCGATAATCATGCTGCCGCTACGGGTATACAGACTCACGATCAAATCAAGAGTAAGATAGGACGTGGTTTATCTCCTGCATTGCTGACTTTCAAAGGCGTTAATACCATAAATACCCATTTGGATGATGACAAATTGACTAAGGCTGAGAAAGAACAATCAAATGGTATTCAACTATTCAATAATAGTTCCAGAGTAGGGGAGTACCATGTTCGTTCAGAAAAGGGCTCTACATTGAATATCGATGTGAAGTCAGGTACACACTATTCTCGTGGGATTGCTATTAATCATTATAACAATACGACTGGTTCAACCAATATTGATACAGCATATCCAACGAAAACCATGATGGAATACGATGGTGATGTGAATATCAAGGTAGAGAGAAACGGTCATATGAATGCTGAAAATTATGGAGTTGTCTTATCTGCTCGGTCTAATAAAAGGAATAGAGGTCATATTCCTGATGATTCTAAAATGGAAGTCACATTTCGGGGAAATCTTAATATCGATGTGACGCCTGTATATGATGACAAGGGGAATCCTAAGAGTATTGGAGATGCTATAAATGTAACTGGAAAAAACAGCAAAGTTGATATTGTTGGTGAACCAGACAAGATTGTTCAAATCAAGGGGGATATTCATGCCTATAATAGTGGTGTGGTCAATGTTAATTTAGGTAATAAAAACTCCTATTTTGAAGGTGAAGCGCATATTGGGAAACAAGCTTATACATCTAAGCAAAACCTGTTTGATGAAACAGTAGATGCAGATGATAATGTAATGCTCAATAATACAAGAGACATTGAGCGTAAAAAGAAACAAATTGATTCTTGGACAAAAAGTTTAAATAAACCCACAGTAAGTGAAAAGTTAAAAGAAAAACTCAAAAAACAGATTGCTGATACGGAAGCTGAGATTCAGCGAAGTAAAGAATTTTTTGATGAAAATGGTATTATCAAAAATGATGTCATCGATAATACGAAAAATGCTATTAATCTAACCATGAGTAATGGGGCTCGTTGGAAAGTAACAAATGATTCTATGATAAAAGAACTAGACCTATCGAAAGGTGCTGTTGTAGAGTTCGGTGATGATAAAAAATTCGTCAATGTGTCCGTAAAAAACTTAAAAGGCGATGCAGGCACCTTAAAAATGTATGGTGATATACTCAGACGTGAATCAGATCAATTGATTACCAGAAAAAGCAGTGAAGGAACGCATATTATTGAATATGAAGATAAAGATAAAGATAAAGCGACTGCGAAAACGACAGGAAAGGAATACCTTAAACTTGTTGAAAATAGAGGCGATGAAAAAGATAACAAAGCGATTTATAAACTGAATGTCCGCTGTACCGAACAAGGGGCCTACTGTTTTTCTATAGGTGAATCTACAGATTCTAGAATAGCCGATATTAAGGCTGACAATAAACACGATTTCTATCTTCATCCTGCTACTTTGAGTTCATGGGCTCAGGCTGCAGTGGTGTTGAATGATTTAATCTATCAATCTAATTTAACTTTAACTGAAAGTTTACATCAACGTTTAGGAGAGGTTCATTTCAATAAAGAGATTGTTAAACAACAAAATGTTTGGGTTAAATCTCTTGGTGGCGAATATGTCGGAACAGAAACTGTGAAAGTGAGAGGATACACAAATCGTTATCGTGGATTAAAAGCAGGTTATGATTGGATTAAAGCAAGAGGAAATTGGATTAATTACAACGGGCTCTCATTTGGATACATCAATTCAACTGCACGATTGAATACATTTGGTGGAAAAATTCATATTTATGGTAAAGAGTTAGGTTTATATTCTGCTTGGCTAAACAAAGAAAACGATCTGTATTTGGATTTTTGGGCAAAAGCTATTAGATATCGTGGTGGCTATAATGTAATTAATTATTCAAATAAAGACATTACCTCTCCAAACATCATGGCGTCTACATACATTTTTTCTTCTGAAATGGGGAAACGTTTTAACCTAAGCCAAAATGCTGAACGTGTTATTTATTTCCAACCAGAAGCACAATTAAGTTATCACGCTACGAATGGCTATTCATTTAAAACCTCACATGATGCAAGCGTTAAAACAGAAAGAATGCGTAGTTTAGTGGGGCGAATCGGCTTTCGTGCAGGGCTAGATTATTTCAATGAAAAAAATCTACATCCTTATGTCAAGCTAATGTATGAAAGAGAATTTTTAGGTGAAATGCAACACACATTTAATGAAGTTGCAGTTGAGAAATTCAGTAATAAAGGGAGTTGGTGGGTTTATGGTTTTGGGCTCTCTTATATGAATAAAGCGAAAAATACGCAACTCTATTTCGAGGCACAACGTTCTTCAACGCATAACTTTAAACAAAATTGGCAAGCTCATCTTGGTGTGAGATACTTGTTCTAATTAATACGCCACAATGGCACACGCTTTCAACGTGTGCCAATTTTTTTATCTTGATTATTTCCCCCAATCATCAAAAAAGTTGGCACATTGATAAAAATTGCTATAATCACGCCTCTTTTTTTAACAAGGAAAGATAATGATGACTTCAAATTCTTATTGGCAACGCTTGAAAGTGGCATTTCAATATGTCATGCCGCAAATTTATTTAACTCAAATTGCAGGCTGGTTTGCTAAACAAAAATGGGGTGTACTAACCCATGTTGTAATTAAAGCTTTTGCGAAAAAATACAACATTGATATGAGCATTGCGCAAAAAGAACAATTTTCTGATTACGCAAGTTTTAATGAATTTTTTATTCGTCCGTTAAAAGAAAACGCGCGTCCAATTAATCAAAATCCTACCGCACTTTGTTTACCCGCAGACGGTCGCATTAGCGAGTGTGGTCATATTGACGATAATCTTTTATTGCAAGCTAAAGGGCATTTTTTCAGCCTAGAAGACTTACTAGCAGAAGATAAAGAATTAGTGGAAACCTTTAAAAATGGTGAATTTGCCACTACTTATCTTTCTCCTCGTGATTATCACCGAGTACATATGCCGTGTGATGGTACGCTACGCAAAATGATTTATGTACCAGGTGATTTATTCTCTGTGAACCCATTTTTAGCTCAGCATGTACCAAATTTATTTGCGCGTAATGAACGTGTGATTTGTGTTTTTGATACTGAATTTGGCACAATGGTACAAATTTTAGTCGGCGCAACCATCACGGCAAGTATTGGCACCACTTGGGCGGGCGTAATTAATCCACCACGCCACAACGAAGTGAAAACTTGGACTTATGAAGGCGAAAGTGCGGTCAAATTATTGAAAGGTCAAGAAATGGGGTGGTTCCAACTTGGTTCGACAGTGATTAATTTATTCCAAGCAAATCAAGTCCGTTTAGCTGATCATCTAAGCGTCAACGAACCTGTTCGCATGGGCGAAATCTTGGCATATAAAAAATAATTTTTAACGAAAGGAAAACATCAAATGAATTTTGAACAAGTAAAATTAGAAAGCGTTTCTGAAAAAGGTAGCTACGGTATTGGTTTGCAAATTGGCCAACAATTAGCCGATAGCCAAATGGAGATCACCGTTGAAGCTGTGGCAAAAGGCATTTTTGACGCATTAAATCATAATCAGCCAGCATTAGACATCAATGACTTAATGCATTCGGTTCAGGCACTTCAACAACAAGCAGCTGAAGCACAACAAGCGCAATTTAAAGCCATTGAAGAAGAAGGCAAAAAATTCTTAGAAGAAAATGCAAAAAAAGCGGGCGTAAACGTAACAGACAGCGGTTTACAATACGAAATCATGACTGAAGGCAATGGCGCAAAACCATCTGCAACAGATAAAGTGCGTGTACACTACACTGGTACATTACCAGATGGCACCGTATTCGACAGTTCTGTTGCTCGTGGCACACCAGCTGAATTCCCTGTAAATGGCGTAATTCGTGGCTGGGTTGAAGCATTACAAATGATGCCTGTCGGTTCTAAATGGAAACTCACTATTCCACACGAACTTGCTTATGGTGAACGTGGTGCTGGCGCATCAATTCCACCATTCTCAACACTCGTATTTGAAGTAGAATTATTAGATATTCTTTAATCAAAAAATACGATACCTATAAAGGCAAAGTAATAAAGATTTTGCCTTTATTGTTAAAATAATGTTATTATTTTGTCCGACAAATTTCATTTGTCTTATATCGCAAGTTTTGTGTATAGGAAAATGGGCACTTCTTTTTTCACTGCATTCATTATTTATACCTTTCTTGCAAATCTTTCTTTTCAATAAATTTAGGTTATCTTATGAAAGAGATTTGGCTACAATTCAAACAAGATTATTTAATTAAGTACTGGAATCCGATTGTCGCAGTGACTGCAGCAGGTTTGCTTTCCGCTTATTACTTTGGGGTAACAGGCACTTATTGGGCTGTGACAGGGGAATTTACTCGATGGGGAGGACATGCATTACAAGCATTAGGCGTTGATGTATCTGAGTGGAGTTACTACAAAATCATAGGAATGCAAGGTAACATCTTCTCACGTGTTGATGGCGTCATGATCTTAGGCATGTTTGCAGGTTGTATTTCTGCGGCACTTTGGGCAAATAATGTAAAATGGCGCAACCAACCACATAAACGTCGGATTGTTCAGGCTTTAATTGGCGGTGCATTAGCAGGATTTGGTGCACGTTTAGCAATGGGATGTAATTTAGCTTCACTTTTTACAGGTATCCCACAATTTTCGGTACACGCTTGGTTCTTCACTATCGCAACTGCAATTGGTACTTATGCTGGTGTAAAAGTCACATTACTACCAATATTTCGCGTTAAATTAGAACTGAAAAAAGGCGCAGCGAAAATAAAAGAAACAGATCCTAAACAAGCACAACGCCGTTTCTGGATTGGCATGGTTGTATTTTTTGCTTACCTTATTGCTTCTCTTTATGTCATGACTCAATCTATTAAACTTGGTTTTGCTATGCTTTGTGGTTTGGCTTTCGGGTTATTAATTGAACGAGCTCAAATTTGTTTTACCTCAGCTTTCCGTGACTTATGGGTAACTGGGCGTGCTTATATGGCAAAAGCGATTATTTTTGGAATATTAGTGGGCACAATTGGTGTATTTAGTTACATTCAACTTGGCGTCTCGCCTAAAATTATGTGGGCTGGCCCCAATGCTATTATTGGCGGTTTATTATTCGGATTTGGTATTGTACTCGCTGGTGGTTGTGAAACAGGTTGGATGTATCGCTCAATGGAAGGTCAAGTACACTTTATGTGGGTTGGCTTAGGTAATGTAGTCGGATCAACTTATCTCGCCTATGTCTGGGATGATATCGCTCCTGTTTTAGCACTTGATTACGAAAAACTTAATTTACTAAAATCTTTCGGGCCCGTGGGTGGCTTACTTGTGAATTACGGTTTATTAATTTTATGTTTAATTGCCGTAGTCTGGTGGGAACGTCGTTTCTTAGCCAAAGCAAAATCTCAAATAACCGCACAAACTGGCTGTGGATGTAATTAACCAAAAGGAGCATAATCATGGCATTTACTATTGTTCAAAAATTAGATAAAGATCCAAAAGACATTTCACCCGATTATACATTAGATACGTTAGGCGAACCCTGCCCTTACCCCGCTATTGTAATGTTAGAAACCATGCCACAATTACAAAAAGGTGAAATTTTAGAACTATTAAGCGATTGCGCACAATCTATCAACAACATTCCTATTGATACTAAAAATCATGGCTATACACTGCTAAGTGTAGAGCAAGATGGAACAAAATTGCGTTACTTAATTCAGCGTTAAAAAATGGCTCCATAAGGAGCCATTTATTATCTACCCATAAAATCAAATTAATCTTCGCCCCAAACCTCTTTAGCGATTTCTTCACGTGTAGCATAAATGCCCGTATTCCACTGAATAGGATACATTAATTGATTGGGACTAGGGATGGTATATTTAACTATGCTACGATCACCAACAATAACATTCAATTTCTTTAAATGCTCAATAAATAGATGATTTGGATACCTCATCTAACTGAGCTTGGACTAACTTTGTAATTTCTTGATCTTCAATCTCAGTTAATTGTTCACGAGAAATTTCACCTGATGCAAATTTTAAACGAGCCTCTTTTAATACTTGTGAACGTAAATAAGAGCCGACTGTGTCTGCATGTAGTGGGAGGATTTTTGACATTTTACTTCCTTATTTTATGATTTAATGAAAAGAATTCTAACGTATTTTCAACATCCCTTCTACTTTTCACTAATTCCTTGTGAACAAGCATAAGCCGAGCTCCACGCCCATTGGAAGTTATAACCGCCTAGCCAGCCCGTCACATCCAATACTTCACCAATAAAATATAAACCGCTTACTTGATTACTTTCCATTGTTTTAGAAGAAATTACTTTAGTATCCACACCGCCCATTGTCACTTCAGCTGTGCGATAGCCTTCTGTGCCATTAGGGGTGAATTCCCAGTGATGAATAAAATCCATTAGATTTTTTACCCGCACTTTACTGATGTTAGCGATAACTTCATCTTGCACAAGGCCTTGTTCAATCCAAAGCTCGACCAATTTTTTCGGAAGTAATCGAACCAAGATGGTTTTCAACATTTGTTTTGGTGAATGTTGTTTAGCTTGATTAATTTCCTCTTCCACATTGTGGTTCGGTAATAAATCAATTTCTACAGACTCAGTGGGCTGCCAATAATTGGAAATTTGCAACACCGCAGGGCCTGAAATACCACGATGAGTAAATAAAAGCTGGTTGTGAAACGATTTTCCGCACTGCGCCGTGATCGTGACTGGCAAGCTAATACCTGAAAGTGCGGTTAAAAATTTATCTGTTTCTCGATACGTAAAAGGTACCAAACTCGCTCGTGGAGGAATAACAGGAATACCAAATTGTTCTGCGATTTGATAACCAAATGGCGTTGGGCCAAGCCCTGGCATAGAAAGCCCGCCCGTCGCGACAATCAAATTTTTACATTGCCATTGGGTTGAATTTATCTGTAAAACAAACCGCACTTTTTCATCATTTTGAATCCGTTCAACTTGAGAAACTTCGCTACGCAGTAAAATCTTAGCACCATATTTATCGCATTCAGATTTCAGCATTTCAACGATTTGTTCTGCGCCCTCATCGCAAAATAATTGCCCTAATTCCTTTTCGTGATAAGCAATCCCTTGCTCCGCCACTAAAGAAATAAAATCCCAATTGGTATAACGGGCTAGTGCCGATTTGACGAAATGAGGATTTTGCGAAAGGTAATGAGCAGGCGTAACCTCTAAATTGGTGAAATTACAAAACCCGCCGCCCGACATCAAAATCTTACGTCCGATTTTTTTGCCGTTGTCAAAAACTGTTACAGACTTGCCTAATTTAGCCAACTGTGCTGCGCAAAATAATCCTGCAGCCCCTGCACCAATAATAATATTTTCAGAATATTGGCTCACGGATTTTGCCCTTTTTCACCACGTTGTAAAAAATCCAACATCTTCATTCGTTGAATAACTGAACGACGATCCACTGCCGCATTACCTGAATCTAATAACTGCTGTAAATACCCACTGGCTTGTTGATATTGGCGATTTTCTAAGGCAATTGTCGCCAACAAAGAAAGGCTAGATACTTCATTTTTATCTTTTGACAAAGCTTCATTCAAAAGTTGCTCGACTTTTGGGGTCACTTGCTGGCCTGCTTGATAATAAAGTGCGGTGGCTGCCAAGCCTAAAATATTAGGTTTACTTCCTGATATTTTTTCCGCATTAGAATAAGCCACAAGCGCACTATCAAATTCATTATTCTGCACATAGGCTTCCCCAAGTTGAAGCCAAGTTTCGGCATTATTCGGATCAGTTCGCAGTTTATTTTGGATCTTCTCAATCACATTTTCATTTTTGTGTTCATCATTCATTTCAACATTTTGATTATGTTGCTCAATCATTGATTGCTCGCCTTGTTGAACACGACTAAAACGATCAAGAGAAAAATAATAAACGCTTGGAATAGCAATTAATAAAAAGAAAATCACAAAAGAAAGTTTGTAATTACTTTTTCCGAAAAAATAAGTCTTTTGTTCATTTTGCTTAGGATCCGAATAAGGCTTAGCATTAACAGAAAAATATCGCTGTTCTTTTTCCA
This sequence comes from Haemophilus sp. oral taxon 851 str. F0397, assembly GCF_000242295.1. Taxonomy (NCBI): domain Bacteria; kingdom Pseudomonadati; phylum Pseudomonadota; class Gammaproteobacteria; order Pasteurellales; family Pasteurellaceae; genus Haemophilus; species Haemophilus sp. oral taxon 851. Next base: position 6,488 of record NZ_JH591077.1, on the reverse strand, counting down.
ATGCACTTCCCTGCTCGACTGAAGATAAAGCCGATTTTTTTCTATTTGAGAAATAAAGCAATGCGGCTGCTAAAATTAAAAGAGCGACTGGCAACAGCCACAACAACGCCGTATTCCATTTGAATGGCGGTTTGTAATTCACAAAATCGCCAAATCTAGCGGTCATTTGATCGATAATTTGCTGATTAGTTTTGCCCTCATCCACCATTTTGTACACTTCAAGACGCAAGTCATAAGCAATAGGAGAATTAGATTCCACCAAATTTTGGTTCTGACATTGTGGGCAGCGTAAAGATTTTGCCAACTCTACGGCGCGAGTACGATCATCTTGATTTTGGAATTGATAGGTATCCACCATTTCCGCTTGGGCAAATAAGGAAAATGCAAATAAAAGTGCGGTCGCAAAAAAAACTGTTTTTTGAACCTGAATAAAACCGCGAGTAAAAATATCTAATATGCTTTTCATTTGTTCTTCAATGCTTCAATTTTTGGCAGAAAGACTGTTTGCCAAGTTTCTTTATCTAGTAAACCAGAATGGCGATAACGAATCACACCATTTTCATCCACAAGATAAGTTTCTGGCGCGCCATCCACGCCTAATTTTAATCCCAATTCCCCCTGGCTATCATCAATGGTGAAGACGAACGGATTGCCCATTCGCTTAAGCATTTCAATGCCATTTTGAGGATTGTCGCGATAATCCACGCCCACAATAGGCAACGTTTTTGCAATCTCAATTAACAGAGGATGTTCTTCCTTGCAATAACCACACCAACTGCCCCACACATTTAATAAAAATGGCTGTTTAGGAAAATATTTCGGACTTACGATTTGTGATGGCTCATGTAAATTAGCCTGATAAAACTCTGGAACAGGTTTATCAATTAAAGCCGACGCAATTTTTTTCGGATCTTGATTTAACCCTGCGATTAATAATACACACACGCCTAAAAGTACAAAGAGCGGTGTAAAAAAGATAAGTTTTTTGTTCATTATTTTTCCTGTTTTCTGCGCAATCCGAAGACGCTAAAAAGTGCTCCAAAGGCCATTAAAATACCGCCAGCCCAAAGCCAACGAATCAGTGGTTTATAATGTAAGCGGAAAGTAAATTCTCCTTTGCCGAGAGAATCGCCCATCACAATATATAAATCGCCCCAGAAACCGCTATCAAGCCCTACTTCACTCATTGTCATTGTTCGTACATCGTAATAACGGCGTTCGGGGATAATTTCTGCATAAGGCTTGCCATTTTCAGTTACGTCAAAAAAGGAGGCTTCTGCCGTAAAGTTTGGCCCGATTTCATTAGAAAATTGACGATAGTGAAATTCATATTGTCCCAATTTTTGACTTTGTTGCGGTGCTAAACGCACACCAATTTCACTGCCAAAATAACCACTCATCACCGCACCGATAGTCACAATCGCCACGCCACAATGCGCTAAAATCATACCAAATTGAGACAAACGAATTTGTCGCCAATTTTGCCATAAAGTGACGAACAAAAGCCAAATCGCAAGAGTTAATAACACAAAGGCGAAAGAATGGAAATTTAATGCAGAATTATGGCGTAGCTGTTGCCAAATCATCAAGCCGGCAAGAATTAAAGACGGAATCAACAACCATACGCAACGTATCAATAATGTGCGATCAAATTGCACCCAACGTATGGTAAGTGAAATCACCATTAAGATTAAAACTACCGTAATAATTGGGAAGAAAATACTATTAAAATAAGGACTTCCCACCGAAATTGAGCCCCAATTCATCGCCTGAAATAACATCGGGTAAAAGGTGCCTAAAAAGGTAGAAACCGTCGCAATGGTCAGCAAAATATTCAGTAATAAAATGCCACCCGATTTAGAAACGAACTGAAATTTCACCGCACTTTCTGATGAACGGCCCGCTCGTAAAGCGAATAAACCAAAGGCTAACACTGTCAAAACAAAGAAAATTAATAACAACACATAACCGCGCGTGTTATCCAATGCAAAAGCATGCACAGAAGTGAGTGCGCCAGAACGAACAATAAACGTGCCTAATACGCTAAAGGCAAAAGCAAGCAAAGAAAAAAGCGTTGTCCAATAACTAAATACGCCTTGTTTTTCTGTCGCCATTAAACTGTGTAATAAAGCCAAACCGAGCAACCAAGGCATTAAAGACGCATTTTCTACGGGATCCCAGAACCACCAACCGCCCCAGCCGAGTTCGTAATATGCCCACCACGCACCAAGCACAATGCCAATGGTTAAAAATAACCAAGAAACCAACACCCAGCCACGCATGGAACGTGCAATTTGTCGTGCAGACTGGTTATAAATCAACGCACTCAAACTCATCGCAAAATTTACCGCAAAGCCCACATAGCCAACATATAACAAAGGCGGATGGAAAATTAATCCCACATCTTGCAACATTGGATTGAGATCGCGCCCTTCTGCCGGTGCGGGAAAAATTCGTCCAAATGGATTGGAATAAAATAAAATAAACACCGCAAAACCAAAGCAAATTAATCCCAATAAAGATAAAGATTGAGCTGAAAAAGTGCGGTTATTTTTTCGATTAAAAAAAGCAAAGGCAGCAAGCCATAAACTCAATGAAAATAACCAAAACAACATTGAACCTTCATGCCCGCCCCACGTGGCAGCCACTTTAAAAAATGTAGGTAATTGGGAATTAGAATGTGCCGCTACATATTCAAGGGTGAAATCATCCACCGCAAAAGAATAAGCAAGCAAACCAATTGAGAACGTCGTCGCAAGGGTAAAAATATAACTAAGCGGCCAAGCTGCATTAATTAAAGTCGGATTTTTTTTGAATAATCCAAATTGAGGCACTAACGCAAGAAAAAACGCGCTAGCTGTTGCGAGTAAAAGAAGGAAAAAGCCAAGTTCTGGAAGCATAATATCGTCGTTTTCTTCGTTAAGGTTCAGATTCGTCCACTGACGAGTTATTTACTAATTCAAAAATACACGCCAATTTAAATCCGTATTAAAGTGCATTTTTCTCACCCGAATTCTACCGAAAATCCTAAATTTTGCACGCAGTTTGTGATTAAAACTAATTGCATAATAAAGAATAAATAACATGAATAAATAGAAAAAATATGCAGGTTATGGTTATGGTTATGGTTATGGTTATGGTTATTATTCTTAAAAATTTTCTTTCTATTTCAAATAATAAAGTGGTACAATCTGTTCCAAAATTCTATTTGTCTATTTCTAGTTCAGTAAACAAATAAATTGATATCTCTAAAACGTTAATTTCACTATTTATAATAAATCGGGCCATAAAATGAACTTTATACGTTGCATAACATGGAATGTTATCGGCTTTTTTAATATAACCAAGCTATTATTGAATCAACTAGTCTTTTATCACTTCCTGCTTTCCAGGCGGAAACACTCTTTTCATTAAACACTTTAATTTGTAAAACCACCCACTCATTCAATCTCCCCAATTTTTCCTCTGAGTATTGAACAGGGACATCTCAATTTTTCAAAAAAATAGGATTAAAAATATGAATCATATCTATAAAGTTATTTGGAATACGATCACACAAACATGGGTTGCCGTTTCCGAACTTAGCCGTGCAAAAGGCAAAACAAAATCAAGTAAAACATTAAATGCGGTAGTTTTAGCGACAGTTTCCGCTGGGGCTATTGTTGGGGGAGCTGAAGCTGCTATTAATTACCCACAAGGAACACATACAGTAAATGGAATGGCCATTGGTACTAATAGCTATGCAAATAGAAACTCTGTTGCTTACGGTGAAGCAGCTAAAGCTAACGATGGATATTCAGTTGCAATTGGTGCAAATGCAGTTACTAACAGGGTTGGAGATGACGAGGTTGGAGTATCTCCCGATAGAGGAATGATTGCAATTGGTAGTAATAGTGTTGCAAAACTTGAGGGGGCTACAGCGATTGGCTCCAAAGCAGAAGCAGCGGGACAACAATCTACTGCTGTAGGTAATGGTGCGCAAGCGAAAGGATATAATTCTTCTGCATTTGGTGAAGGGGCTATAGCAGAAAAGAATTATGGTGTGGCGGTCGGTAAGTCAGCAAATGCCAAAGAACAATTAGGTATCGCCGTTGGTAAAAATGCTAGTGCTGAAAATTACTTATCCACCGCTGTAGGTGCAAAAACACAGGCTAAGGGGGAATCGTCAATTGCGATAGGTTCAGGTGATTTGGCTGGAGGCACCGATTTAGATGCGCCAGAAGGAGCAAAAGCAACAGGTAACGCATCAATGGCTGTTGGTGCGAGTGCCAAGGCAACAGCTGACAATGCAACAGCTCTAGGTAAAAAAGCTACTGCTTCTGGGCGCGATTCTATTGCGGCAGGCGCAACCGCAAATGCCTCTGGTGAAGCTTCAGCAGCCTTTGGTGAAAGTGCTACAGCAAGTGGTAAAAAATCTATTGCGACAGGTTCCCACGCCTCTGCCTCGGCGGAAAATGCGATTGCTATTGGTAATGGCTCACAAGCAACAGATAAGGCTGAAAATAGTTTAGTTATTGGTAAGGGGGCGCTAGTAACTGCAAAAGACGCAACAGTTGTTGGTCCTGTTGCTCAAGCAAATGGAGAAAACGCGACAGCGGTGGGGCGTGGTGCGGCAGCGAATGGCACAGAATCAACCGCTTTAGGTCGTGGCACAAAAGCAGATGGCAACCAATCTATTGCATTAGGTAAAGGTGCTAACGCTAAAGTAGATAGCGGTGTGGCACTGGGTGATGATTCTGTTGCTGATCGTACTGCACGCAGTCAAAATGGAATTGTTATTAATACTAGCGATCCTAGCAAAAGCACAGGATTTAATACTGAAAACAGTGTTTATGCACCAGTACGTTTAGTGGATGCTCCTGAAGCATTAAATCTAATTAAAAATACTATAAAAGGTAACAAAGGTGCGGTTTCTGTAGGGGATTCTAGCAATACTCGCCAAATTATTAATGTTGCTGCGGGTAGCGCCGATTCTGATGCTGTAAACGTTGCACAATTAAAAGCCGTTGCTGGAGCGATTAAACATTATGATGTTGTTTCACCAAATGGCGATATTACGGTTACTCATCCAGATCCACATGATCCTAATAAAACAGTTTGGAATTTAAATCTTAATCCCGATCGTGTAAAAGAAATTACAAAATGGAAATTGCGTGATGTAGATGAAAATGGTAATACCGAAGCAGGTAAAACCGATGCTTTAGTAAAAGGTGATGAAACCGTAACTTTTCAAGACACCGATACAATCAATGTGGAACGCGATGGCAAAACCTTAAAATTCAGAACGAAGAAAAATATTAAATATTTCTCTGTTAACTCTAGCGGTGGCACCAATGAAGATAATAAAGGTGCAACTGGGGATAATGCGATTGCGATTGGTAAAGACGCAGCCTCATCTGCAAATAACGCTGTAGTAATTGGTAAATCAGCGACAGCATTAAAAAATAATGAACAATATGACTTAAATGTTGGTACAGCAACAAGTAATGCCGACAGCGCTGTTGTGATCGGTAACGGTGCAACCAGTAAACAAGCTCGTACAGTAGCAATTGGTAATGCTGCAACAACGTTACACACTAGTGCAATTGCAATAGGTGATAAAGCTTACAGTAATGGTGCTCGAGGAATTGCAATTGGTCGAAATGCTCAAAGTACAGGTAATAATTCAATTGCACTAGGTGCAGGTGATCAGAATGATAGTAATAAAACTACTGCGAGTGCGGAACACGCTGTTGCCATTGGCTCAGCTGCCGTAGCAAACATCGCTGATGGTATTGCTTTAGGTTCAAAATCAGAAACAACTGCAGCTTCAGGTCAAACTGGCTTTGATGCATCTACACATGATGGGCGAGCAAATCACTATGATGGACTCAATGGAAAAACGCTTACCTCTAACCTTGCTGGACTATCAATTGGTAATGGTAATAAAACCCGTCAAATCAACCACCTAGCTGCAGGTAAGGCAGATGATGACGCAGTAAACGTAGCGCAATTAAAATCCGTGAACCTTGCCTTCAAAGGTGACAACAATACAAAAGGTGATGTACGTTTACACGATCAACGTTTATCTGTTGTTGGTGCGACAGGTAGTTTTATTACAACCAAAGCGAGTGATAATAAATTAGAAATCAATACAACCAAATCAAACGAACTTCAATTCACAGCGGGGGCTGCCAACAATATTACCACGCCAACCGGCTTAACTACCGATAAAGCAGTTGCTAATGCTATTAATAATAGCGGCTGGACATTACAAGCTGGTGATAAAACAGTAGGCTTAATTAACCCAGGTGATAAAGTCAATATTGCATCAGGTAATGGCATTACCGTGACACCAACTACAGAAGCGAATGGCGTTTCTAAAATTACCATTAATGCGACAGTTGCTGGTATTCAAGCGGGTCGTAATGTAACAGTGGAGACCACAAATGGCGTTTCTACCATTAACGCCATTGACACCAACACGCAAGCAAGTGTATCTAAATTAA
>NZ_JH591076.1:4067-85910 GCF_000242295.1 Haemophilus sp. oral taxon 851 str. F0397 | reverse complement strand
TGCAGCGGTAACGGGTGAGATTGAAAAAGATGCAGCAACAGGTGATGCGAAAGCGAAAACTGATGATGATAATAAACTCACTGCTGTGGCGAATGTAGCTAACGCGATTAACGCAGCGAAAGTGAAAGTTGAAGCGAAAGACAATACAGCGGAAGTTGAGCATGATGTAGCAACTAACACTTACAAAGTTGCAGCGAAAGTTGATGCAGGTAAAGGTATCGTTGCGGGTGCAAAAGGTTTATCTGTAGATACCGATAACACAACCATTAAGGTGGATGATGCAGGCAAGGTTGCAGCGGTAACGGGTGAGATTGAAAAAGATGCAACAACAGGTGATGCGAAAGCGAAAGCTGGTGATGATAATAAACTCACTACTGTGGCGAATGTAGCTAAAGCGATTAATGCGGCGAAGACTAAAGTAGTTGCTGGAAATAACATTAAAGTCACGTCTAGTGGCAATGAATACACTGTTTCTGCAGACTTACCGTTTACTAAAAATGCAGATAAGTCAATTAGCTTAAATGAGGAAGGTGTAATCCATAATGTGGCTAATGGACGTGTTGCTAAAGACAGTAAAGATGCCGTGAATGGTGGTCAGTTACATGCTGTTGAAAGCCGTTTGAGTGGCAATATGGATAAATTAAACCATCGCATTGATAAAGTGGGCAAACGTGCAGATGCTGGTACGGCAAGTGCAATTGCTACGGCAAACTTGCTCCAATCTTATCGTCCTGGTTTGTCAGCTGCTACTGCTGCAGTAGGTCAATATCGTGGTCAATCTGCGGTTGCTGTTGGTTATAGTCGCCTTTCTGATAATGGAAAATATGGGGTGAAATTATCACTAGGTGCTAATACACAAGGTAATGTTGGTGCCGGTGCTGGTGTAGCATACTTCTGGTAATAACCTGATTTTCCTTTAACTTTCTAATGAAAGGTTGATATTAAAATGTGATGATTGCGTTGTGATCATCACATTTTTTATTATAGCCAGACGAAAGTCTGGCTATAAAAACCATACGCTATGCGTATGGAGCCAAATAGCTTAAGCGATGAACAGAAAAAACTCGCTATATAATGAACAAAGCTGACAACCAAAATTTAACGTATAGGAGGATTCTCATGGTAAGTAAAACCACTGATAATTTAAGTCTATCACGCAAAAATGGAACGGTAAGTATCACATTGTATTTATCCCGAAGTACAGAAGAAAAGCAATTTATGAAAAGTTAAGAGCTGATATAGGGCAAATATTGAGGCAGTTATGTGACTATAAAAATGTGTAGATAATAGAAAAGAATGCAATACCAGATTATATCCATATGCTCTTACAAAACCCACCTAAAATATAGATATGGAAATAGGCATTTCTGGGAGAAAGGATTGTTATTATAGTATAGATAAAATATATCATATAAAAATGATTAGATATAAGAAAGTAGTAAACATACAATAAGGAGCAAAGAAAATATAAAAAGTAATATAGAGTTTTCTTTAAAGTGGAGAAATTGAGAGCTTATTAGGTAAGGCTTATTCTTCACGCCATTAAGGCACGTGAAGAATAAGTCTATATGGACTTAAAGACGGATATTTTACGTCTTGATTATTACTTTCTATTAGGATTAATAAATGCTGGAGGATTATTTTTTTCAATAGAAAGATAGCCATAATCCCCAGTTATCATACCGGAATTAATTACGCCTTTTTCACAGCTCGATATTGGCATATCAAATCCCATAATATTGATAATCAAGGTTGAAAGTTGTTGGTGAAATAAACGTTTGCATTGATGTAACACTTTTAATTTTTGGTTGATTCTATCAATTTTTGTATAAATAAATGTAGGAACAATATATTGATCTTCCACTGTTGTTCCCTGGTTATAATGATTTTTTGTAACAAATTGTCCATGGTCTGAAGTATATATTAGAATATAATCGTCTTTTCCACGTTTTTCTAGATAATTGTATACCTTCTGGATTAATTGATCTGTATTGTATACTGTGCTGTCATAATTATCTAAGGGGGATCCATCTTTAAAGATTTTATCTTCTTCTTTTAAATATTCAGCATAGGGGCTATGTGAACCTCGTTGATGTAGCACAATAAAATTTTTTTGTTTATCAAGATCAATTTTTTGTAATAGAGGGAATAGTTTGTGATCGTTCATTCCTTGCTCTGGTGATAAACCTAGCTGTGTTGGGGTGATTTGGTGATTCATCCAACTTTTTCCCATAATACTCATAATCATCATTGCGCGTTCTGGTTGTGCTGTATAAAAATGGGTATCAAATCCTTGAAGTTTTGCTAGTTTGAAGAAATTCGTATCGCCTTTCATTATTTGTTTTAGTCCATTTGGACGCGGAATTGCATTGAAAAGTGCAGGTACAGAGATGGCGGTCATTAAGCCAGCACTATACGCTTCTTTTAATAAAACATTAGGATTTTCGTTGGCTAATTGTCGAATAAAAGGCATAGTTTCTCGTTCATAACCGAAATAATCGACGTGTTTTGAACTTAAACTTTCTCCCATAATAAAAATAATATTTTTTACATCAGGTGAAGATATAATTGAGGGAGTTGGATGTAAATAGTCTTTTACTTGACTTAAGTTGAATGTTTCATAAGGAATAACTTTTCCGATGAAATTACCTATAGAAAAGAAATTACTTTTTACTCTAGAATAAGCAGGATTTGAAGTAACGCCTAATTCTTGCGTAGAATAAAATGATCTACCAAATAAGTAGAGGAATAAGCAAATAAATAAAATATCAGATATACAATACTTACTTACTTTTTTTGTAGGATATATAAATAATGCAGAAATGAAAATAATAGTTTCTAATAAGGAGTAAATTACAGGTGGTCCAACGCGATCCAACATTGTAATACCAACATGAGAGACTTCTCCTATTTCTTTGAACATCAGGAAGTAATTTGTGCCGTTGATTCAATTATCATATATTGCATAATGTCCAGAGTTAATAATAACAGCAGATGCAAAAAATAAACAAACAAAGAATTTAGTGATTTTATATTTTGAGAAAAGAAGAAAAATGATAAGTAATAAGTTAATGCTGTAAGTTTCAATATAACGACCAAGTGGAGGAATGTTAAATATATTTCGATAAATTATTTCGCTAATCAATAGTATTAGGGGGTAAGCTAAGATTATAAATGATTTTAAACTAGACTTCATTGTTTCTCCAATTGGTTGAGCTCTTTTATTTTTCAACTATAATCATTACCAATAGAAAAATCAATGTTAATGTTTTATAAAAAATATATAAAATTTTATGTGTTATGATAACTCTAATGAGAAATAGGATGATTTTTTATTAATTAGATTTTTTATTATTTGCACATCATCTTTGTTCCTCGTAGAATACAAGCAGTCTTCCCCTTAAAGTGCGGTGAAAATTAACCGCACTTTTCTTACAGTCAACTATCCCGAGAGATAAACGAGTATGTATCAATTATTCCGTCACGGCATTTTCCAAATGGATGCTGAAAAGGCTCATAATTTCACAATTCAATGCTTGAAATTAGCCGGTAATCCTTTATTTCAATCAATCTTAAAATCTCTTATTCATGTTCCCAAAGGCTTTCCGAAAACGGTAATGGGTGTGAATTTTCCTAATCCCATTGGATTGGCGGCAGGGGCGGATAAAAATGGCGATGCGATTGACGGCTTTGGTGCATTGGGTTTCGGTTTTCTCGAAGTAGGAACAGTCACGCCCGTTGCACAAGATGGGAATGCAAAGCCACGTCAGTTTCGCTTGATTGAAGCTGAAGGGATTATTAACCGTAATGGCTTTAATAATAATGGCATAGACTATCTTATAGAAAATGTAAAAAACGCCCGTTATAAAGGCGTGATTGGTATCAATATTGGTAAGAATAAATTCACACCTTTAGAACAAGGCAAAGATGATTATATTTTCTGTTTGAATAAAGCCTATAATTACGCAGATTATATTACGGTGAATATTTCATCACCCAATACACCAGATTTGCGTCAGTTACAATATGGTGACTATTTCGATGATTTATTGCGAAGCATCAAGGAACGTCAAGCTATTTTGGCAAACCAATACAATAAATATGTGCCGATTGCGGTAAAAATCGCACCAGATTTAACGGAAAGTGAATTAGTGCAAATTGCGGATACGTTGGTTCGTCATAAAATGGATGGCGTTATTGCAACGAATACTACAATTTCTCGTGATACGGTTATGCGAATGAAAAATGCGGAACAGCAAGGCGGATTAAGTGGAAAGCCGCTGCAGCATAAAAGCACAGAGGTTATTAAGCGATTAAATCAAGAACTGAAAGGTCAGATTCCGATTATTGGTAGCGGTGGCATTGATGGCTTGCAAAATGCGCAAGAGAAAATTGAGGCAGGCGCAGAGTTGTTACAAGTTTATTCAGGATTGATTTATCACGGTCCAAAATTAGTAAAAGAATTAGTAAAAAATATTAAATAATGACAAAAAAATACGACTTACATTGTCACAGCACTGCATCGGATGGGGTGTTGAGTCCAACTGAATTAGTGCATCGTGCTTATTCGCAAGGCGTGAACGTGTTGGCATTATGCGATCACGATACGATTGCGGGTATTGATGAAGCTGAGACTGCAGCGAAAGAAGTAGGCATTGAATTGATTACTGGAGTAGAAATTTCGACAAATTGGGAAGGGCGGGGGATCCATATTGTAGGATTAAACTTCGATAAAACTCATCCCCAAATGACCGCACTTTTGCAAAGCCAAAAAGCATTACGCGAAAAAAGAGCGGTGGAAATTGGCGATAAATTAGAAAAAGCAGGGATTCCTCATGCTTATGAAGGTGCAAAGGCTTTAGCCGATGGCGAAGTGACGCGTGCTCATTACGCACGTTATTTGGTGCAGATTGGTAAGGTATCTAATGATGGTCAGGCCTTTAAACGCTATTTAGGGCAAGGAAAATCGGCATTTGTCAAAGCTGAATGGACTGATATTCCCACGGCGATTGAGACAATTCATGCTGCAGGCGGTATAGCTATTATTGCGCATCCATTACGTTATAACATGACGGGGAAATGGGTGCGTAAGCTGATAACCGATTTTAAGGTTTGGGGCGGGGATGGTATGGAAATGGCGGATTGTGGTCAGACAAAAGATCAACGTCAAATGCTTGCTCGTTGGGCAAAAGAATTTGATCTTCTGGGATCCGTTGGCTCCGATTTTCATTTCCCTTGTGGCTGGATTGAGTTAGGAAAAAATTTAGATTTAGTTGATGGAATCATCCCAGTTTGGGAAAAATTTTAATAAGCTATATGTACAAATACCTGTTTCCTTGATAATAAAATTTATTTGGAAACAGGTATTTTTTATGGTTCAAAATATAAAAAACTGAATTTATCCTTCGGATTTTTTCTGATTATCTAATAAATAATGTGGCGGCAATTCAGGCATTGAATCTTGTTCATCAACGGATTCAATTTCAGGTTTGAGATAAAATTCAGTCGCTTCATGATTGCTTTTCATTTTGCCTAATAATTGTGGCTGAAGTTTTACAAAAGTACTATTCGGTGCAAGCCAGATGCCGATAAATGCCTGATTAAATTTAGCATCAAAATCGTGTTCCAAAACAGTGTCATTTAATACGAAGTAACCTTTATCGGGTAAGGCAATGTAGTTCAAGATATCGTTTGGTGAGAAATCCGGAAATGTGGATTGCATTTCTTTAAGCCAGCTTTGAGTATCGCCATCATTAAGTTTTAAGGTTTCGATTTCTTTAATAAGAGTAATCGCAAAATTTTTTCCTTCAATGGGTTTTTCATATTTGAAAGAGAGCATTAATGGGCGTTCATTTTCTTGATAAGTACCCGTTTCAGAAAATAAACCAATGGTATAAACATGGAACGGCCCCCAAGTGTATTCGGCATTTCCGATGGGTTGCCAATGAGCAAAAGGTGCGGCAGAAAAAAACGTTATCATTGCCACAAAAAGGGATTTCATTTTCATAATAAATTGCCGTGAATAAAATTGTGTTGATTATAACAAACCGCATCAAAAAACAAATGAGAAACGAGTAAAAAGGCGAGTAATTTTACTCGCCTTTAATATTACTGATGTTAATTTGTGCGGTGAATTATTTTAGGCTACCCACCATATCTTCAGGGCGAACCCATTTATCAAAATCTTCGGCAGAAACTAAGCCTAAATTAATCGCTTCTTCACGCAATGTTGTGCCATTTTTGTGCGCCGTTTTTGCAATTTTAGCTGCGTTTTCATAACCAATATGCGTATTAAGTGCGGTCACCAACATCAATGAATTTTCAAGTTGTTGTTTAATTCGAGGATAGTTTGGTTCAATACCTACTGCACAGTGTTCATCGAAAGATACGCAAACATCACCCAATAATTGAGCAGATTGTAAGAAGTTTGCAATCATTACAGGGTTGAACACATTTAATTGGAAGTGACCTTGTGAGCCTACAAATGCGATAGTGGTGTCGTTACCAAATACTTGTGCGCAGACCATTGTCATCGCTTCGCATTGAGTAGGGTTGACTTTACCTGGCATGATTGATGAACCCGGTTCATTTTCAGGAATTAAAATTTCGCCAATTCCTGAACGCGGGCCTGATGCTAATAGACGAATATCGTTTGCAATTTTAAATAAACTCATTGCTAATTGACGTAATGCACCGTGAGTTTCAACAATCGCATCATGAGCGGCTAATGCTTCAAATTTATTATCTGCAGTGACAAACGGAAGTGCGGTGAATTTCGCAATGTAATCTGCCACTTTCACATCATAGCCTTTCGGCGTGTTCAAACCTGTACCAACCGCAGTTCCACCCAATGCTAATTGGCTTAAATGTGGAAGAGTATTTTTTAATGCTTTTAAGCCGAAATCTAATTGAGCAGCATAAGCCGAAAATTCTTGGCCTAATGTGAGTGGCGTGGCATCCATTAAGTGAGTGCGGCCAATTTTTACCACGTTTTTGAAGGCTTCAGATTTTGCCGCAAAAGTTTTTTGTAAACGTTCAACACAAGGGATGGTGTGCTCAACTACTTTTTTATATGCCGCAATGTGCATTGCTGTTGGGAAAGTATCGTTTGAGGATTGTGATTTGTTCACATCATCATTTGGGTGAATGATGGATTTTTCACCTAATTTGCCACCGTTTAACACATGAGCACGATTTGCAACCACTTCGTTCACATTCATATTAGATTGTGTACCAGAACCGGTTTGCCAAATAACGAGTGGGAATTGATCATCTAATTTATTTGCTAAAATTTCGTCACAAGCTTGAGCAATTAAATCACGTTTTTCAAGAGGTAATACACCTAAATCATGATTAGCAAATGCGGCTGCTTTTTTCAAATAGCCAAAAGCTTCGATAATTTCATGTGGCATTGATGCAGCAGGACCAATTTTAAAGTTATTGCGTGAACGTTCAGTTTGTGCAGCCCAGTATTTATCTGCTGGAACTTGAACTTCACCCATTGTGTCTTTTTCAATACGAAATGCCATTCTGTACTCCTATGAATTGAATGAAAATTAATTACTGGATTGATTTTAACACTTCAGAGTTATGAGTGGAACGTAACAAAAACGTTAAAAATCAGTTTTGTGACATAGATCATAAAAGTGCGGTGGATTTTCACGCATTTGTAATAATGTATATTTAATTATTTATTTTTTAGGGTTTTTTCGTTAGAATTTTACCCTTTTTATAGGGCAAGATTGAGAAAATAACGGGGCTAAAATGGCAAAAACTGCACAATTTTACATTCTTACGGAAGATTGTACGTTAACTGTTGAAGAAATAGCCTGTAATCTTGCTGCCTCAATATGGCGATCAGGGAAAAAAGTATTGATTAGCTGTGAAAGTGAGACTCAAGCGCTAGAGATTGACGAGCGCTTGTGGCAACGAGATACTAATGAATTTGTTCCGCATAATTTATCGGGTGAAGCCACACAATATCCCACACCGATTGAGATTTCATGGCTTGGGAAACGAAATTTACAACGCCGTGATGTGTTAATTAATTTGCAACAAGAAATTCCAGATTTTAGCCATAGTTTTACCCAACTTATTGATTTTGTACCAAAAGATGATGCTTTAAAAACACAAGCTCGAGAACGCTATAAACAATTACGTCTGCAAGGTTGGAATCTTTCTACTGAAAATGTGGGTTAAGAAATAAATGAACGACATTACCTTTTATCAACGCTTTGAGGCCGACATCCTCGCCGGGCGCAAAACCATCACCATTCGAGATAAATCGGAAAGCCATTTTAAAGCGGGTGATATTTTGCGAGTGGGGCGGTTTGAAGATAATCAGTATTTCTGCACGATTGAAGTGTTAAGTGTTTCACCAATTACCCTTGATGAATTGACGGAACAGCACGCGGAGCAGGAAAATATGGGGTTGGAGGCGTTGAGAGAGGTGATTCGGGGGATTTATCCGGGCGATATAATCCTTTATTTAATACGATTTAGAGTAGCTTAACTGTTTAATTATAGGTTAGTCATGTTAACTGATAATGAAAAAGACACGTTGTATTCTTTAATAAGTAGGGAAGATTTAGAGTTTTGTATAAGGCTAATTCACAATAGCAAAGGCTATGATAGTCATTTTGTTAGTTTATGTTCATCTAGAGACTTAGTTTTGCCTATTTCTATTCAATGTAATATTATTTTTTCAATAATAGATATTCTTTATTCAAGGTTATATCCTAATAATGACAAGTTAAACTTCAAGCAAAGATTTGAAGCCATAAAAGAAAAAGATAATAAAAGTCAAATATTAAAATATATCTATGGGATACTTAGGCTTGTTAGAAATATATCTGTTCATTCCCCAGACTCTATAATGATGCAAAATGAATTAATTCTTTTTGATGATATAAAAATAGAAATTGGATATTTAAGAAAGTTATTTAGCATAATTATTATATTTGTAAGAGTTTATAAAAAAAGAATGAATAGGTATGACTTAGAATATATAAAAGCATATCTATCTTTAATTCATAAACACATAACATTTAATAAACAGGAAGATTTGAACACTTTTAATAATATTATAAATGATTTAGGTGTTGTGCATAATGAATTAACAGGGATACGATTTAGATATATATTGGATTTTAATACATTAGATAGCGTTTTTTGGGCTAAGATCAGAAATAACTCAAGCGTTTTTATTGGAGAGCAACTATATGAAGAAGTTGATGAATACTTAATATCTGTAGGAAAAATGCAATATTTAATCTTAGGAAAAGAGTTAAGTAAAAATAATCTTCAAGATTGGACTGTAGATGGAACGTATGTTGGTTATAAAAAAATCGAAATTGATAAGCAAGAGAGAGCAGCAATGACACAAAAATTCGAAATGGCAGACCGTTTTAACCCGTCTGCGGTAGAACAAGCACTTTATCAACATTGGGAAGAGAGCGGTTATTTTAAACCGTCGGAGGACGTGAATGCGCCGAGTTATTGCATTGCGATTCCGCCGCCGAATGTGACGGGTTCCCTACACATGGGGCATGCTTTCCAACAAACTTTAATGGATACGTTAATCCGTTTTAACCGTATGGAAGGGCATAATACCTTATGGCAAGCGGGGACAGACCATGCGGGTATCGCCACCCAAATGGTGGTGGAGCGTAAAATTGCCGCAGAAGAAGGTAAAACCCGCCACGATTATGGTCGTGAGGCGTTCATCAACAAAATTTGGGATTGGAAAGCCTATTCAGGCGGCACGATTAGCCAACAAATGCGCCGTTTAGGTAACTCCATCGACTGGGAACGTGAGCGTTTTACCATGGACGAGGGTTTATCCAATGCGGTAAAAGAAGTGTTTGTTCGCTTGCACGAAGAAGGTTTGATTTACCGTGGCAAACGCTTAGTAAACTGGGATCCAAAACTTCACACCGCGATTTCTGATTTAGAAGTAGAAAACAAAGAGAGCAAAGGTTCTCTTTGGCATTTCCGTTATCCGTTAGCAAACGGTGTAAAAACGGCGGATGGTAAAGATTATTTAGTGGTGGCAACCACGCGTCCGGAAACCATGTTGGGCGATACGGCGGTGGCGGTGCATCCTGAAGATGAACGTTATCAATCTTTAATCGGTAAAACCGTGGTTCTGCCGTTGGCTAATCGTGAAATTCCGATTATTGCCGATGAATATGTGGATCGTGAATTCGGTACCGGTGTAGTGAAAATAACCCCTGCGCATGACTTTAATGACTATGAAGTCGGTAAACGTCACAGCTTGCCGATGGTTAACGTATTAACCTTAAATGCGGATATTCGTGATGAAGCAGAAATTATCGGTACTGACGGCAAACCACTTGCGGGTTATGAAGCGACTATTCCTGCGGATTACCGTGGATTAGAGCGTTTCGCTGCACGTAAGAAAATCGTGGCAGATTTTGAAGCGCTGGGTTTATTAGATGAAATTAAACCGCATGATTTAAAAGTGCCTTATGGCGACCGTGGTGGCGTGCCGATTGAGCCGATGTTAACCGACCAATGGTATGTGAGCGTGAAACCGCTTGCTGACGTGGCGATTAAAGCGGTGGAAGACGGCGAAATTCAATTTGTGCCGAAACAATATGAAAACCTTTACTTCTCTTGGATGCGTGATATTCAAGATTGGTGTATCTCTCGCCAACTTTGGTGGGGGCACCGTATTCCGGCGTGGTATGACGCAGAAGGCAACGTTTATGTCGCACGCAACGAAGCCGAAGTGCGGTCAAAATATAACTTAGATTCTGCGATTGAGTTAAAACAAGATGAAGATGTGCTAGACACATGGTTCTCATCAGGCTTATGGACGTTCTCTACCTTAGGTTGGCCAGAACAAACCAAAGAGCTCAAAGTATTCCATCCAACGGATGTGTTAATTACTGGCTTTGACATCATCTTCTTCTGGGTTGCGCGTATGATTATGTTTACGATGCACTTCGTGAAAGATGAAAACGGCAAACCGCAAGTACCATTCAAAACCGTGTACGTAACAGGCTTGATTCGTGATGAGCAAGGTCAAAAAATGTCGAAATCGAAAGGTAACGTACTTGACCCAATCGATATGATTGACGGTATCAGCCTTGAAGATTTACTTGAGAAACGCACCGGCAACATGATGCAGCCGCAATTAGCAGAGAAAATTGCTAAAGAAACGCGCAAAGAATTTGCTGAGGGGATTGCTGCACACGGCACAGACGCATTGCGCTTTACACTAGCCGCATTAGCTTCAAACGGTCGTGATATCAACTGGGATATGAAACGCCTAGAAGGCTACCGTAACTTCTGTAACAAATTATGGAATGCAAGCCGTTTCGTGCTCACCAATGACAAATTAGATTTAAGCCAAGGCGAAATCGAATTCTCCGTGGCAGACCGTTGGATTCAATCCGAATTCAATCGCACAGTAGAAACGTTCCGCAGCGCATTAAGCCAATATCGTTTCGACCTTTGCGCCAATGCGATTTATGAATTCACTTGGAACCAATTCTGCGACTGGTATTTGGAACTCACCAAACCGGTATTTGCCAACGGCAACGCAGCACAAATTCGTGCAGCAAGCCAAACTTTGGTTCACGTGTTAGAAAAATTATTACGTTTAGCACATCCACTTATTCCATTTATTACCGAAGAAATTTGGCAAAAAGTGAAAGGTTTTATGGGTATCACGGCCGACAGCATTATGTTGCAACCTTTCCCACGTGTGGAAGAAAATGCGTTTGATGCCGAAGCAGAAACTGAGATCAATTGGCTTAAAGAAGTAATTGTTGCTGTGCGTAACATCCGTGCCGAGAGCAATATTCCACCAAGCAAAGGCCTCGATCTGTTATTCCGTAATTTAAGCACAGAAAATGCAAAAATTCTCGAAAAACAGACCGCTCTTTTAAAAGCCATGGCGAAATTAGACAACGTTCAAGTGTTAGCGGCAAATGAAACTGCACCACTTGCGGTAGCGAAACTCGTTGGCAATGCTGAACTGCTTGTGCCAATGGCTGGGTTTATCAATAAAGAAGCTGAGCTTGCTCGTTTAACTAAAGAGATTGAAAAATATCAAAACGAAGTTAAACGTATCGAGAATAAACTAAGCAACGAAGCTTTCGTAGCTAAAGCGCCTGAAGCAGTGATTGCGAAGGAACGTGAAAAACAAGCGGAATACCAATCTGGATTAGAAAAAATCCAAGAGCAGTATAAAGCGATTGAAGCGTTGTAGTTTAAATATTATGTCCCTTCTGTTTATTTCAGAAGGGATATTTTTTATTGTGAAGGATGAGAATAATGAAAGATATTTATTTTGGAAAAATATACCCTTTAGAAAAACATATATCTTTAACAAATAAGCCTTCTTTATGTAAACAGCAAATTAAATTTTTGAATCCTCTTCTATTACAAACTATGTTTACGGAAGACAATTTTGAACAATATGCTCTTAAAGTAACTTTTTTCCAAGGAAATCGATTTTCTCAAACCTTGCATTTTTGTTCTCACTCTCCGAATAAACTATTTGATACTAAAGAAGAATTAAAAGCAGTACTTTTTGATAAATTAGATAGCAAAGAAAGTTTAGGAAGTATTGTTATTGCATCAGGTGTAATTCCTTCGGAGGAAAGCTTAGTCATAAAAAATTCTTCTTGGTTTATCCGTAATTCTGATTCGTTAGATAAAAATGAATTTTTCCATTTGAGCAATGAGTGGCGTGCGATAGATGGCCGAGGTATGGCTATTTTTGAATCTTTTGGTACGGTGACAAATGCTTATAGACAAGTATTTTTAATTATGTTGGCTTTAGCATATTACAGAGCGTTACATAAAATTAGCGAAGAGTTAGCAAATGTTTTGGCTAAGCCGGATAATATTCAAGAGTTAGATAAGTTGTATACTGAAGCAGCAATTTTTAATGCGCGTTATTATTTTGATAATCCAATTGAGTTTTCTCGTTATCCAACATTTTGTGCTTGGGAACATATACGAGAGGCATATCACCTTAGAGATAAAAACAATGAGGTTACTTCTCAGTTGGCACAAGTACATCAAATACTAAGTTATACTCAACAAAAAGCAGAACAGAGTATTAATGAAAAACGTAATTGGAAGCTAGGGGTAATCGGGGTTATTTTGGGTGGAACAGGACTGATTGAGGCTATAGATATAATTATTCAATGGTTTTCTTAACTGAATTTCAGACAAGCCATTAGTTCTAGCAACGATAGGAAAGATTAAGTGGCTCTAGCCAAATAATATCCATAGGTAATTAAAAAATATGACTGGTCGTGGTGGAATGCAAAGGGCGCTGCCATTGATTCTGATATAAAGCCGCGCTGTTTTTTCCTGAGCGTCGGCTAAAGAAATTCAGAAATCTTCGCTTTCTTCCTTGATTGAGGGAGCAGTATCAGATGACTTTTTGCGTGGTTTCATAATAAGCTCTAACTCTAGTTCAGCTAGAATTTTAAATAGTGTTTCTGATTTAGTACGCTCTGGCTTATTCTAAAACGCTAGAAATTCTAGTTGGGGTCGTTCTGGCGAGTTTAGCGACATCAGTTTGTGACAGCTCTCCTTGATAGAGAAATACTCTAATTACATGAGAAAGCATTTTTGCGGTGATGATAACCATTGTGACTCTTCATACGCTATGAAGTATAAGGCTTGTTTTATATCATATGCGATATAAGCTGCAAAAGATTAAAATTTCCACTGCACTATCATCTTCTACATTACAATTAAATGATTCAATTAATAGACTTTTTACATTGTTATAGAAATATTCTTAAACAAAAAGACAAGAGAAATATTGGTTTAGATTAGAAAAATTAGAAAGATTGAGAGGTATAAATTGAAATAAAAAAGTAGGCGCAATGCCTACTTTTTTATTTTTGATTTAATCCTAAAAAATCTCCAACTTCGTGTTCGAGTTGACTCATGGCGAGTAGGGCTTCTTGGGTTTTCTTGGCTTCATCTTCATCAATAACACTCATTGCAAAACCTACATGAACGAGCACCCATTTACCAAGTAAATCGGCAGGATCTCCAGTGCAGACTAGAGAAATATTCACATCACGTTGTACGCCACATACATCCACAGTGGCAAGTTGAAGAGCGTTTTCGCCAATCTTAACAATTTGGCCTGGAACACCTAAACACATAATACTTTCACTCCTATTGAAATTTGTGCCTATTTTACTATCGAGCGGAATAAGTTACGTCGATCTGGATCAAAAGTTGTTGCTTTTGTTGGCATTGATAAAATCATTCTGAGGCAATCTTGTGCGAGTTGAGCTGCTTGAGTATTTGTCATGGCACGATCTATCGGAGAATGAAGGGAACAACTAAGATATTGTGGAATATTTTCTAAACTACTCACTGTGAAAGTGAAGGTTTTATAGGGCAGTTGTACTGAAAGTTTATCGCCAATTTCGCGCGGTTCCCATTCTTGATCTTTGCCTGGCAAAATGACAATACTTAACATCCAAGGTGTCACAACTGTACCTATCCATTGGTTTTCAAAAAGTACAAATTTAGGACAATAGCAGTCGATACCTTTTCGATAGAAAGGAAGATCTTTCATTTTTTCTGCAACTTTTCGCATTTCGTTTTGGAAGATTGAAGATGGCTCTTCGGCGAAGCCTTGAATGATACCTTCAAGTGCGGTGGTATTTTCTGGTGTTTTTTCGTGTCGATACATAATTATTAAAATTTACAGCGAGGTGAATTTCAACAATTCACGCATACCATAAGAACAAATTATGGCGTGCGTGAAATGTATTATTTCTCATCTACATTTGAACGTGAAATCCATACTCTTTCAAAACGTTTTCTAATGTTTTAAAAATTTCTGGAAATTGTGTTTGAATTGTTTCACTTAATGCAATTTGTGGGTCAAAAGTTTCTGGTTGAACCCCAATTAAACATAGATTTTTAGGGAATTCATCCGTTAATTTTAACGCAGAAAGCACATCACAAATACCAAGTTGATGTGGTGAAATTTTACGAGAGAAAAATACTGGCACTTGCTCATCATGAAGCACAATGATTTCTCCTGGCTGTTTATTGGCAAGTACGGAATCAATGATGATGATATGCTCACGATTTGCCATTTCATCCAGTAATTCCATGCCACAAGTGCCACCGTCAACCACGTCAAAGTGCGGTAAAATTTCAGAGCGATTTTCTAGAGCTTGGGCGATTCGTACGCCCACCCCTTCATCGCCGAGTAAAATATTACCAACGCCTAAGATTAATGGTTTCATTAGAGCACCTTCACTTGTGTGACTTCACCATTTTCTGTATTCACAACATGCACTGCGCATG
The DNA here is from genome assembly GCF_000242295.1 of Haemophilus sp. oral taxon 851 str. F0397. Classification (NCBI taxonomy): domain Bacteria; kingdom Pseudomonadati; phylum Pseudomonadota; class Gammaproteobacteria; order Pasteurellales; family Pasteurellaceae; genus Haemophilus; species Haemophilus sp. oral taxon 851. Next base: position 70,577 of record NZ_JH591076.1, on the reverse strand, counting down.
ACATGCAAGGGTCGAAAGAGTGGATAGTACGCACAACTTCTAATGGTTTTGTCGGATCTGCTACGGGTGTACCGATGATGGAAAGCTCATAAGGCCCCATTTCATCATTTTGGTTACGAGGACCTGCATTCCAAGTCGATGGCACAACGGCTTGATAATTTTCGATTTTGCCATTTTTAACGACAACCCAGTGAGAGAGCATGCCACGAGGTACTTCACCAAAACCAACTCCTTTAAACTCACCTGTTTGTGGAATGTCTGTTTTGAGATAAGCAACGGTATCACCTGTGCCAATATTATCAACAAGTAGTTTCCATTGTTGTTCAAGAATATTATTTAGTACGCAACAATGTACGGTACGAGCAATAATGCGCCCTAAGGTTGAATGTAAATGATCAACAGATAAGGTATTGCCGCTTAGTTTTTCATACAGCCCTTTAATATGGTTAAAGTGATGTAATGTATCTTTATTTTCGTTTGCTAAGTTACACATTAAATAGGCAAGAGGGCCCACTTCAACAACTTTTCCGTAGAAACTTGGCGCTTTAACCCATGAATATTTGCCTTCATCTTGCCAGCCTGTATATTTCGGACGTGTTAAGCCAGCCCAAGGTTCGAGCGGTTCATCGTCTTCATACCAAGCGTGTTTACCACTTTCTTTAATGCCTTTCACAACAAATTCATCTTTTTGTTGCGTAATTGGGCGGAAGGTCGAAATATCGAAGTTTTCAATATAGCCACCCGTTAGAACAAATTTAGAATTATCGCCATCAATTGGATATTCAGGTACAGAAAGGTAGTTGCCCGATGTTTTACCAAGATTGAGCCATTCAGGGTAATAAGCCGCAATGATCGCCGCATCAACACGATAAACTTGGGTAACAAAGTCATTTAAACGATCAATACAGGATTTTACAAACATTAAACGTTCTAAGTTTAATACTGATTGAGAGTCTAAGTTGATTGGGTTTGCTACGCCACCAATTGCTAAATTTTGAATGTGCGGTGTTTTTCCGCCGAGTAATGCCACAATACGGTTACAATCACGCTGACATTCAAGTGCTTGTAAATAGTGGGCAACAGCGATTAGGTTTACTTCTGGCGGTAATTTCATGGCAGGGTGACCGAAATAACCATTTGCAAAAATACCAAGCTGACCGCTTTCAACTAAAGATTTAATTTTATTTTGTACATTGCGGAATTCATTTGCACTGTTTAGTCCCCATGTTGAAACACCTTTAAGCATTTCAGCGGCTTTATCGGGATCAGCGTTCAGTGCCGCAGTGATATCCACCCAGTCCATCGCAGAAAGTTGATAAAAATGAACGATATGGTCGTGCATACTATGAGCAGAAAGAATCATATTGCGGATATATTGTGCATTCACTGGCACTTTGGCACCAAGAGCATCTTCTACTGCACGCACACTCATAATGGCGTGAACGGTTGTACAAACGCCACAAATACGTTGCATAATCATCCAAGCATCACGCGGATCTGAACCTTTCACGATATTTTCCATTCCACGCCACATTGTGCCTGATGACCAAGCGTTGGTTACTACGCCATTTTCAATTTCGCAATCGATACGCAAATGGCCTTCAATGCGTGTGATAGGGTCGATTGAGATACGTTTTTTTTCAGTCATTATTCTGCTCCGCTCATTTTTTTACTGAATTGTGCTTTTTCGGCAATAATTTGTTCCGAGTCTTCATGATGTTTTTCTTTCAACACTGGTAAGACTGGGAATAGACGAATTATTAAAATATAGGCGCAAATTTCGATGGATACGAAACCAATAGAAATTAGCAATTCTTCTGCTGATGGGAAGTAACGATAGCCATTACCTGGATCGTACATAATCATTGAATAATTTAAACGCCATAGGGCTGCGCCGAGTAACATGCTCAAGGCTGAGATAAACAGCCAACGTGAATCAGATTTTTTCTCACCAAGGAATAAAGTGAGTAATGGTAATGTCATTAACCATACTTCCATCCAAAACATCCAAGCTTCAAATTTACCAAGTTTATCGAATCCGAATACATAATGGAGTTTGTCATGATAAATCAACTCGCCAAAGCGTACTGCAAGGAAAAGTGCGATTAATCCCGCAGTCACTTTTGCAAGCTGGGTAAAGAGTGAACGCTCATCTGGTGTTTTTCCTGCTAAACCTGCTCGTACTAAAGAACCTTCAAAAATTACGATAGAAAAGCCCATAATAAATGCGGTAAGCAAGGATAAGATTGGTAATGCTTCATAGCTTTGCCACACTTGATGAACTTTATGACCTGCGGCGATCATTAATGATCCCATTGACGATTGGTGCATCATCGGCAATAGTGCACCAAGTGCGATAACAAAGAACATAATTTTGTTGAGCTTATTAAACCATTTTTTCAATCCTAAGAACCCGAGCCAAACTGGCGCAAATTCAAGGGTAACAACAATGATGTAAATCGTCATACAAAATGCGGTTTCAAATAACACCGAGTTTGTATTGAATTGACCTGGAATGTAGAAGTAAGGCAAGTGCCAGTAACGCCCCATATCAATGGTGATGGAAAGACCACCTAGTGAATAGCCGAATAAGCTTGCAAGCAATGCGGGACGCACAAGAGGGTGATATTTCCCTTTGTTGAAAATATATACTGTCCAAGCTAATGCCCAACCACCACAGGCAAAACCTGTACCTACAAGTAAGTCAAAGGAAATCCATAAGCCCCAAGGATAACCGCCGTTAAGTGCGGTGACGGAACCGATACCTAAGAACAAACGTTTGATAATTAATAAGATACAAATTACAGCCAAAGGTGCAAAAAAGAGAATACTGGCGGAAACTAATCGGCCGCCCACCGGACGTGGATTACCCATGATGTTCATCCTCCGCTTCTTCCATTTCTTTACGCGCTTGGCGCATTGCTTCTTTTTGCGCTTCAATTCGTTCACGAATCTTATCGCCGTGCATATTCTTATAAGTCATCATTGTTAAACCAGCTAACGCCACCAGTGGCAATGCCAAACCGCGATACAAGAAGTGCTGTAAATGCGCTGCGCGTGCACCTGTAGCAATATCATCTAACTCAGGGAAACCTAAATTTTCTTGTGGAACCGCACTTAACACTAATACTTGTGTACCGCCCCCTTCTTTTTCACCGTAAATACGATATTGATAGGCTGGCACAGTTGCGCGATAAGTGTCTTTACTGTTTACATGTTGGCGAGGATAGTCATATTCCGTGCCACGTAATAAACTTAAACGACGTTTTGCTTCCGCTAAAAGTTCTTCACGGGTACCAAAAATAATTGCCCCAGTTGGACAAACATGACAACAACCTGGTAATTCACCTCTATCTAAGCGTTCCACACCCTTTTGGTTACAAAGTTCACATTTGCTGATTTGACCAAATGGATTGTCATAATCATATTTTGGCACGTCAAATGGGCAACCCACCATGCAATAACGGCAACCAGTACAAATATCAGGATCGTATTTAACAATACCTGTTTTAGGATCTTTTGTTAAAGCCTGTACTGGACAAACAGAAACGCAGTTTGGATCAACACAGTGCATGCATTGTTTTTTAACATAAGCATAACCGTTTTCTGTTTTATCTTTATTTTTGCCGTTGCCATCGCTCCATACTTGAATCACGTTGCGTGTGAACGGAGTGAGTTTGTCATTGTTTGTCCAAGTTTGCTCACCTTTTGGATTGACAGGTGTTTTGTTCACTTGCTGACATTCTGCAACGCAAGCCTGACAGCCAACGCAAAGTGTGGAGTCATAAAGCATCCCAAGTGCGCCAGGAATTGGCGGAAGATTTTCCACCGCTTCGGCTTTTGCAACGGGCAGACCTGATGTGACTGTTCCCAGCAGACCTGCTTTTAGGAAATTTCGTCTATCCATCTTTAATGTCCTTGATCTTGATTGGCTTGTTTGTCTGCTGCTTTGTTCGCTTTATGTTGTTTGCTCAATTCTTTCAAGGTCATCACGCTGACACCTGCTAAAATGGCTGCAGCACCGCCTAATAAGCCAATCGCCGTCATTGAGGCACCTTCGCCTTCAACATTGTTTACATCTGGTTTTTCCACGCGTGGCGTTGGATTTTCGACGTTCGCTAATTGGAAAATGCCTTTGGTAAAGCCGATACCTTGATCGTTACAGCCATAGCAAGGATGTCCGATACCCACAGGCCAGTTATTGCCACCAACATCACAGAATTCTAGTGTAGAGCAGTTGCCGTAAGTTTCGGGTCCTTTACAACCTAAATGATATAAACACCAGCCATGGCGATGACCATAATCGCCAAATTCTTTTGCGAAACGGCCTGCATCAAAGTGCGGTCGGCGATAACAGTTTTCATGAATTAGACGGTCATAAGCAAACAATGGACGATTTAATTTATCCATTGCCGGTAATTTTTTATAAGTGATGATATAGGCAACGGTTGCCAAGAAATTATGTGGGTTAGGAGGACAACCTGGAATGTTAATAATTGGTGTGCCTTTTGGTAAAACTTCAGAAAGACTGACTGCACCTGTTGGGTTGCCACCGCAAGATGGAACACCACCCCAAGATGAGCAGGATCCAATTGCAATAATGGCTGCGGCACCTTTTGCGGCTTCACGAATATGTTCCACAATTGGTTTGCCTGCCACCATGCAGTACACACCGCCGTCTTTAATTGGAATGGAACCATCCACTACAAGCACATATTTGCCGTAATAATTATGGATAGCATTATGTTTATTTTCTTCCGCTTGTTCACCAAATGCGGCAGAAAGCACCTCATGATATTCTAGGGAAATTAAATCGAGCACGAGATTTTCAACAGTTGGGTGGGTTGCACGCAGTAAAGATTCGGTACAGCCAGTACATTCTTGCGCACCAATCCAAAGCACTGGTGGGCGTGCTGGACTGGTCATTGCTGCCGTCATTTCTGCGCCCGCTTTAGAATTTAGCCCCATCGTAGCCGCAAGTGCGGTACATAATTTCATAAAATCTCGGCGAGAAACATCTGCCAACGCAGAAAAAACGCCATCTGGATTATTCATAGTATCACTCCAAAGACACACATTTATTGTGGGAATTGGCCAATGATAAATGTTTTCTTCAAAAAAAATTTGATCATAATCATGAAATGAAGAATTTATAGCAAAAATATGTCCAGATTGTGAACGGAATGTTATTTTAGATGAGAAGGATTCTTGTTTGTTTATTTTTAGGAAAGAAAAAAGGCTGCAATGTTGCGCAGCCTTATTATGTTATTTTTTCTTTTGAGGTCGAGCGGATGTATTTTCTTGGATATCTTTATCACCACATTCAAAAATTTGTGCGCTGATTCTATAGCCAGTAATATGGCTTTCTATTGCATAGCCTTCTTCATCTAATGGGCAACGATTTCTACAAGTTGGTAGTTCTTCAACAATTCGTAATGTAATTCTTTTTCCTTTACCAATTGCCTCTGCAGCATTATTTCTAAGATCATTGAGTGCACTATCTCTCAAGGTTTCCCGAGTAACTGAGCCTGGAGTATATGGGGTATCTGAATTAGTTGTTTCCTTGCCTTCCGCCTCACCTAACACTTTACAACCGTAGGGAGTTGAACGTACTGTTGTAATTCCTCTTGCTTCAGGATTTAAAGATTTCCCTTCATAAGGAACAAATTGAACACAGCCAGATAATACTGTGGATGCGATTGTAGTTAAAATAATACTAGGTACTAACTTTTTCATTTTGCATTCCTTAATATGTTGTTTATTAAGCCTTTTATTTAATCGTATTGGTTATAAGATGAAGAAATGATATACTAGGCACCAATTAACCTCCACCAATAAAAGGGAGAATTATTTCGCCTTTTTGTGGTGAAAAACATCAAATTGGGTAAAAGCTAAAATGAATCTTAATCAAAAAATTCGTACAATACGTGAACAAAATGCCTGGTCACAAGAAGATATGGCAACGAAGATGAATATGTCGGTTAATGGCTATGCGAAGATTGAACGTGGAGAAACAAAATTGCGTCTAGATAAGTTAGAGCAGATTGCACAGATTTTTAATTTGGACATTGTAGAACTGCTTTCTTCAGATCAGCAAAATATATTTTTGATTAATGAGCATAGCAACTTAAGTTCTAATTATTACGGTAAAAGTAGTGGTAACGATTTTGTGATTGAAAAACTGAATTTGATTATTATGCATAAAGATGAGCTTCTCCAAAAACAATCTGATGAAATTGCATCACTGAAAAAAATAATCGCCTTACTTGAACAAAAATAATATTAAAAATAAAGCACTACTGAAATTCAGTGGTGCTTAAACGAAAAATTCTAGAACGAGTTAAAAATTTTTTCAAAAACTAACCGCACTTTTTCTTCATCTTTTACGCCCGCAGCACTCTCTACGCCAGAATTAAGATCTAAGCCTAAGCAATTTTGTTGAATGGCTTGCTCCACATTATTTGGTGAGATGCCTCCGGCTAAAATAATCTTATGTTTAAGATGTTCAGGAATTAATGACCAATCAAAAGTTTTTCCTGTGCCACCTTGTTGGTTCGCTGTTTTGCTGTCAAAAATATAACGATCCACATTCAAATCATCAGTAAAATTGACCGCACTTTGGGCTTCAGTATTGACCGAAATCGCTTTCCAGATCTGCGTGTTTTTTGGTAGTTGCTGACGAAGTGCGGTAATAAATGCTTCATTTTCTGCACCGTGTAATTGCACCGCATAAAGTTGCAACTGACTGGCTATTTTTGCGATAAAGTCAATTTCTTGATTCTGAAACACACCAACAAATCGAAGTGGAGCAGTGGTTACCAATTCTTGTGCCTGGCGTAAACTCACACAACGTTTTGAATGTTCGGCGAAGATTAATCCGCCGTAAAGTGCGCCGTTTTCGTAAACGATTTTGACATCTTGCGCGCGTGTTAAACCGCATACTTTATTTTCTCCAAAAATCACCGAGCGAACCGCATTATTCAAATCTTGGTTGCCCATTAAGCTACTCCCAATTAAGAAACCATGCGCCACCTTTTGTAATTGACGAATTTGCTTGTGGTTGTAAATGCCTGATTCGCTAATAATACGTACATCAGTAGGGATACGGTCGGAATATTTTTCAGTGAGTTCAACAACACGATTTAAATCCACAGTTAAATCGTGCAAGTTACGGTTATTAACACCAATAATTTTCGCACCAAGCGCAAGGGCGCGTTCAAATTCTTCTTCATTACTAGTTTCTGTCAATACGCCCATACCAAGAGAATGCGCAAGATCTGCCAGCACACGATAAGTCTCATCGTTTACCACAGAAAGCATTAATAAAATTGCATCCGCTTGATAGTAGCGTGCAAGGTAAACTTGATATTCGCTAATCATAAAATCTTTGCAAAGCACAGGTTGGCTCACGATAGCGCGAACTAAAGGCAAGAACTCAAAATTACCTTGGAAGTATTTTTCGTCAGTTAGCACAGATACAGCAGAGGCATAGTGTTTATAGACATTGGCGATATCTTCCAAATTAAATTCAGCACGAATTAATCCCTTGGAAGGGGAGGCTTTTTTACATTCCAAAATATAGGCTGGCTTTTGATGCGTGCCTTTTTCTAACGCTGAGTAAAAAGAGCGGTCAGATTTTTGAACGTTTTGTTTAAACTGAGAAAGCGGAAATTCAGCTTCCTTTGCTTTAACCCATTGTGCTTTATCAAGTACAATTTTTTGTAACACCGTAGCGGAATCAATGGGTTTGGTAAAATCTTGAGTGATCATCATTTTTCTTCTTATTATGGCGTATTAAATTAGCTTTTTATTAATATGTGGTTAATTTCTGTAATGTTTCAAAGGCTTTACCTGATGCAAGGTGCGCCAATACATTTTGCACATTTTGTTTTAAGTCATCATGCCCGAATAATTTCAATAATAATGCCGTGTTTGCTGCGACAGCATTTGCGTGTTCAGCTTTTCCTTTGCCTTGTAAAAGTGCGGTGAGCATTTGGGAATTTTCTTGTGGTTCACCACCGCGAAGAGTTTCAAGGGATTGCGCTTTTAAGCCAAAATCTTCTGGCGTTAAAGTGAAATATTCAATTTTGCCACTTTTAATTTCTGCCACTTGTGTTTCGCCGTGTAATGCGACTTCATCTAAGCCAGAACCATGTACAACAAAGGAATGTTGATGCCCTAAGGCAACCGAAGTTTCAGCATAGGTTTTCACTAATTCAGACGCATATACACCAAGTAAATGATAAGTTGGGCGAGCAGGATTGATAAGCGGACCTAAAATATTAAAGATAGTGCGCGTTTTTAAAGCTGCACGGACTGGCGCAACATGGCGGAAACCAGAATGATATTGTTGAGCAAATAAAAAGCAGACACCAATTTCATCTAATGCTTGTCGAGCTTGCTCTGGTGTGACATTCACATTAACGCCAAGTGCCGTTAACACATCGCTAGCACCTGATTTACTCGACACGCTACGATTGCCATGTTTTGCTACTTTGGCTCCCATTGATGCTGCCACAATCGCACTGGCGGTGGAAATATTAATGGTATTTTGTCCATCACCACCTGTTCCCACAATATCCGCAAAAGAGTAATTTGGATGTGGGAATGCTTTAGCATTTTGTAATGATGCGGCAACCGCACCCGTAATTTCCTCAGTATTTGCTCCCCGCACTTTTAAAGCGATAAGCATTGCAGCAATTTGTTCATTGGAAAGTTCACCTTGGATGACTGCATTAAAAAGTGCGGTGCTTTCTGAGGTTGAAAGTGAATGTCCGCTATAAAGTTGTTCTAATAATTGGTTGTGTTGCATAGTCTATTCCTGTTTTTCTTTATATATGGATTTGTTAATTTTCTATATTTTATTAAACATAAATATCGTAATCTAAATCGCGCGCTTCATCGCCTGTCATTCCTCGGAAACCCCAGCAATGCGCAGGTTGTTCTTTAATCGTAATTTCCACATCGTGAGCACGGATGCCGAGCTTATACTCCAATTCGCTAAATAGCATTTTTATCAAGCGTTTTTTTGTGCCTTCCATACGACCAGCCATCAGGTTAATTTCGATGACCGTGTAATCATCGCTACGATCAAAAGGGTAGTAAAAATCGTCTTTTTCTAAACATAAAAAGCGAATTGCGTGTTTACCTTTTGGAATATCTAAGCCAAGATATAGGCTGTTATAAATGACTTCTGCCAGTTGTTCACGACGTGGTTCGAGTTTGGATTTAAGTCCGAATACGGTGATCATTTTTTCTCCTTTAAAGTGCGGTTAAAAATCACCGCACTTTTTGATGTCTTATCTATTTAACAACCATTCAATTGATTGTTGTAATAATTGCGAACCTTGCACAGTTAAAATACTTTCAGGGTGAAATTGGAATGCGCAAATGGGTAAATCGCGATGACGAATTGCCATGATAATGCCATTATATTCCGCATTGACGATAAATTCTTTTGGTAAATCTTGTCCCATTAAAGAATGATAACGCGCCACAGGCATTGGATTAGCAAGATATTTAAACATGGCTTCGTTATCATGGGTGATACGAGAAACTTTACCATGCAACACTTCGCCAGCGTGAACAACCTTACCACCAAAGGCTTGAATTAATGCTTGATGACCTAAACAAATTCCAATAATCGGAACATGATTTTTTAAGCGTTCGATCAATGGTAGTAGAATCCCTGCTTCTGATGGTGTTCCTGGTCCTGGAGAAAGTGCAAGAATGGTATCTGGTGTATTAAGTGCCGTTTCTACTAGTTTTTCTAAATCGCAATCATTGCGGTAAATTGTCACGTTGTGACCCAATACACGGAATTGATCCACAAGATTGTAAGTAAAGGAATCGAAGTTATCTAAAAATAAAATATTAGCCATAATAATTCTTCCTTATTTTGCTTGTGTATTAACTTGACGAATTGCTTTTAAGACAGCCGCGGCTTTGTGGCGTGTTTCATCGGCTTCCATTTGTGGATCTGAATCCAATACTTCACCGCAACCTGCCTGTACATGAGCTATCCCATTTTGTACGAAAGCAGAACGGATCACGATACAGGTATCAAAATGTCCATCGGACGTGAGATAACCCACCGCACCACCGTAACTATGGCGTTTTTGTTGCTCAAATTGATAAATAAGCTGCATCGCTTTAATTTTTGGCGCACCAGTTAATGTGCCCATATTCATACAGGCTTGATAGGCGTGAAGCGCATCTAACTCAGGGCGTAATTTACCCACTACACGAGATACCAAATGCATGATGTGAGAATAGCGATCCACTTGCATTAATTCTGCCACTTTACGGGTGCCGCTTTGGCAAACTCGAGCAATATCGTTACGCGCTAAATCAACCAACATTAAATGTTCCGCTTGTTCTTTGTGATCAAGGCGAAGTTCTAGTTCTAAACGAGCATCCAATTCAGGATCAATGTTGCCGTGAGCATCAAAACCACGAGGGCGTGAACCTGCGATTGGGTAAATTTCTAACTGACGATTTTCTGGCTCATATTTCAGCGCACTTTCTGGCGATGCACCAAATAAAATAAAGTCTTCATCATTCATATAGAACATATAAGGGCTTGGATTATTTTGTTTGAGTTGGGCGTAACTGGCTAATGTATTTGGGCAAGCCAAGGAGAAACGGCGAGAAGGCACAATTTGGAATACATCACCAATGTTAATATGGTGTTTTAAGGCTTTCACAATGCCAGTAAATTCAGGATCGTCAAAGTTTGTTTTAACTTCATCACTTGCCGCTTTAATAGAAAGAACGTTATCAATATTTTTTAGTTTTTGCGCAATAGAAAGCGAGGTCTTCGCAATATTGACTTGTTCTTCTTGAGCAAAACAGAAACTTTTGAGTGTCGCTTGTTGATTTTGATGATCGATAGTAATGAGGTGTTCGGCAAGATAGAAACTGTAATCAGGGCAGTTGATACCATCATGTTTTAATGTAATGCCATCCATTGGAATGAAATTTGCGACGAGATCGTAAGCAAATAATCCGCCTAAGAAAATAGGTGTTTGGCTATGTTGATAAAGAGTAGAAATAACACGCAGTCCGTCAAAAATAGTGGAAGATTGTAATTTACTATCTTCATCGAGTTGATTATCAAGTGGCGAAAATTGTACAGAAAATTCATCATCAAAATTGACCGCACTTATTTTTCCAAGTGCGGTTAATTTTGGATGAATTTCTTTTAAAACTTGTTTTCCATTCTCATTTAATGCTTTAAATGTGACGTCGTGACCTAAGCACGTTATTTTAACCGCAGAATTGACTAAGATAAGGCTTTGTAAACTGTTTTTACTCCCGATTTCGGCTGAGTCGAGTAGGAGAGAATTTGAATTAGGTTGGCAAAGTGTATTAAAAATAGCGGTGGTGTCAGCATAATAAGGAACGGGTTGAGCTGTCACCGCAATAAAGGCTTGAGTTTGCATATTGATATCCTTTTGGAAACTTTTGTACTATTAAACTAGTACATGAGAAATAAGTCAAGCCTAATTAATATTTTTTTAAGTGTTTTAAGAAAAATAACTAATTTATGTTAAAAATAGAGAGGAAATTTGGTTAAGTCTACTTAATTAAAAGGACCAAATTCTAGAACATAGAACTTAGTCCTTGTATTAATTTAGCCTAACTTTTTTAGAGTTAGATAGATTACAGGTTAGTTTTCGTTAGAGTTGAAATTTACCCATTAAGCATGGCAAGTTTGGCAAGCTGCTTGGAACATCCATACCAATTTTTCTTGTTCTTTAATGTAGTCACTCATTTGTGATGCGGTACCTTCGTCATCAGCATCGCCTGCAAGAGCAAGAATTTCACGTTGTTGTTCAAGTAATGTTTTTAAACCTTGTAATGTACCTGATAAACATTCTTGTGCGCCACTTACTGCGATATCTTCTTTAATACGAGATACTTTTAAGTATTGACTATATGCATTATTTGGTGTGTAACCTAAAGTTAAAATACGTTCAGCCACTTCATCAACTTTGGTGATTAAATCTGTGTAGATTTCTTCAAATTTTGCGTGTAATGCAAAGAAATTTACACCTTTAATGTTCCAGTGGTAACCACGAACGTTAGTATAGAATACTTGGTAGGTTGCAAGTAATTCGTTAAGTTTATTGGCTAATTCTGCTGATTGAACTTTGTCTAATCCGATAGATGTTTTTGACATAATAATTTCCTTTTTCTAGTTGAAAATAATAGAGCTAATGCCCTGCCTTTGATACGGGTATTATACGTTTCTAGAATTTGCTGTGAAATTGTTCTATTCAATAAAATTGATAGTTTATGACTATATGTTAATAAATTGTAATAAATTTAAGCTATCAAAATAAGTGATCAGGATCACAGTTATAAGGAATACTTTAGTAAAGGGTCGCGGCTAACAGTAAATTTTGCTTTAATAAGTGCAGTTATAATTTTTAATATTTTAAGGATGTCTTATGCAAGAACTTATTAAGCACGCATTGCCACAAGATGATGCACTCAATCAAGCTATTGTTGATGAAATTCGTTTGCAAAATTGGGCTGGTTTTTTAAATTGTTCCCAAGTGGAGCAGCTTTGTCGTGATTTTGAACTTACGCCATTAAAATTAGCTATGCATTTGTTGCCGATTGCGGCGAGTTATAGCCATACAGCTATTTCTCATTTTAATGTGGGGGCAATTGCTATTGGTGAACAAGGTAATTTTTATTTTGGTGCGAATCAAGAATTTTCTAATTCAGCCATTCAGCAAACGATTCATGCAGAGCAAAGTGCAATTTCTCACGCATGGTTGCGTAATGAACGTCGTATTTCAGACATGGTTGTTAATTACACGCCGTGCGGGCATTGTCGTCAATTTATGAATGAATTGCATGGCGCTGAAAAAATTTCAATTCATTTACCACATAGCCAAAATAATCCGTTACATTCTTATTTACCTGATGCTTTTGGACCGAATGATCTCGATATTGCGACTCATCTTTTAGCGGAAGAAAATCATGATTTAATTGCTGATCACCAAGATGATTTGGTTAATCAAGCTATTTTGGCGGCAAATCAATCTCATTGTCCTTATTCAAATAGCCCGCATGGCATTGCGATTTTATTTAAAAATGGTGATGTGGTGACAGGACGCTATGCAGAAAATGCCGCATTTAATCCGAGTTTGCCAGCGTTGCAAACTGCACTTAATTTTGCGTATTTAAATGATAAAAAATTGAGTGATATCGAGCGAATTGTGATGGTTGAAAAAGCATTAAAACTAAGTCATAAAATGATGGCTGAAGCGCTACTCTCTACATTAACATCGGTGAAATTAGAGTATCATTCATTGTAAGTATGAAAGAGTCTTGATTAAAAATAAAAAAGGGAATGATTTCCCTTTTTTATTTGTTCGCTAAAATGACCGCTCTTTTCGGTGCTTGATAACCTTCAATGGTTTTACTGTGGTTATTTGGATCTAAAAAATCAATCAGGCTTTCATTTTCTAACCAATCAGTTTTACGCTGTTCTTCGAATGTAGTTGTCGCCACATCCACACAACGTACGTTGGTAAAGCCAACTTTTTCTAGCCAGTTAATTAGTGCGGCGACAGAGGGGATAAAATAAACATTTTTCATTTTCGCATAGCGATCTGTCGGTACGAGTACAGTATTTACATCGCCATCCACCACTAACGTTTCTAATACCAATTCACCACCTTTTACCAATTGATTTTTCAACTGGCTTAAGTGATCTAATGGGGATTTACGATGATAGAGTACGCCCATGGAAAATACAGTGTCAAATGCCGCTAATGGTTGCATTTGCTCAATACCAAGCGGGATAAGATTTGCTCGACGATCATTATTAAGCAGCTTGCGTACGGCTTCAAATTGGCAAAGGAAAAGCTCGGTAGGATCAATCCCGACGACCATTTTTGCGCCTTCGCCTATCATTCTCCACATATGATAACCGCTGCCACAACCTACATCTAAAATAGTGCGACCTTGCAGCGGTGCTAAATGAGGAAGAACACGATCCCATTTAAAATCTGAACGCCATTCACAATCTACATGAATACCGAAAAGATGATAAGGCCCCTTTCGCCATGGCATTAATTGTTTTAAATGATGGATAATTCGTTGTTTTTCACCTTCTGAAAGGGGAGAAGTGCGGTCAGATTTCACCGCACTTTTGAGATCGATTTCATCAGCATGTAAATCAGGTAGGAAATCAACAATTTTGCTCCATTTTGTATAATCGCTATGAGTTTGAGTTTCCCATTCTTTTAATTGGAGTGGTAAGGTCTCTAACCAGTCTGATAAATTTGTAGTCGCAATTTGTTGATAAAAAGGGCGAAAGTCGATCATTTTGCTTCCTTATAGGCCTTTTCTGCTTTGTCAAAGGTATCTAGAACATTTTGTTCAGGTTTGCTGGAAAGCAATGAGACAACAATAATTGCAAGGCTACCGAAAGCAAAACCTGGGATCATTTCATATACTTTAAACCAATCGGTATCAGCTGGAACAACTTCTTTCCAAGTAAATACAGTCACTGCGCCTACAAGCATACCTGCCATCGCGCCCGATGATGTCATTCGTTTCCAGAAAAGAGAGAAAAGTACAACGGGGCCAAATGCACTACCAAAACCAGCCCAAGCAAATTCGACAAGTTTTAATACTTTGCTGTTTTCATCTTGTGCGATCCAGATAGCAAGTGCGGCAATAACTAACACCATAATTCTTCCAAGCCATACGAGCTCTTTTTCAGATGCGTTAGGGCGAATAAAACCTTTGTAGAAATCTTCTGTGATTGAGCTAGAAGAAATTAACAATTGCGCACTTAATGTACTCATTACTGCAGCTAAAATAGCTGAAAGTAATATACCCGCGATCCAAGGATTAAACAAAAGTTTAGCGAGTTCAATAAATACTTGTTCCGGTTCATTATTGACTGTGCCTGCAATGTTTGGATTGGCAAAGAAATAAGGAATCGCGAAGAAGCCAATACCGATTGCTCCACCTAAGCAAAGCACCATCCATGTCATGCTAATGCGACGAGCTTTGATAAGTGATTTGACAGAATAAGCCGCCATAAAACGCGCTAAAATATGTGGTTGCCCAAAATATCCCAATCCCCAAGCAGCAAGGCTTAATAGACCAAGTGGCGTAGTGGCAGTAAATAAATCTGTAAAATCTTTATTGGCAGCCGCTTCAGCTTGCGCTAATACCGCGGAAAATTGAGCGGTATCACCAATGCTTAATAACACAAATATAGGCGTTAAAAGTAGCGCAAAAATCATAAGAGTTGCTTGAATGGTATCTGTCCAACTTACTGCTAAAAAACCACCGATAAAAGTGTAAAGAATGGTGGCTAATGCTCCGTACCAAAGTGCGGTGGAATATTCGACTGAAAATAAATTTTGGAATAATTTTGCACCTGCCACGACACCCGAAGCACAATAAATAGTAAAAAACACTAAAATAATGGTGGCAGAAACAAGTTTTAATAATTTGTGTGATGAACCAAAACGATTGTGAAAATATTCTGGAAGAGTGAGGGCATTATTATTTAATTCAGTATAAACACGTAAACGACCAGCCACCAGAAGCCAGTTAAAATAAGCGCCAAGCGTTAAGCCGATAGCAATCCAGCCTTCAACTAAGCCTGATAAATATACCGCACCAGGTAAGCCCATTAAAAGCCAACCAGACATATCTGAAGCACCAGCAGACATTGCCGTGACAAAGCTGCCTAAACGACGTCCACCGAGAATGTAATCTGATAAATTATTCGTGTAATAATAGGCGAGTACGCCAATCAGCAACATCCCGAAAATATAAATAGTAAAAGTAACAAGAGTTGGGTCGAATCCAAACATTTAATAAGTCCAAAATGGGTTGAAAATTTCAGAAAGGGTGCATTTTACCTTATTTCGGGCTATTATTCTATTTAGACTAAATATTTGATGAAATTTAAGAAATTAGGAATATAAAATGGATGCTGTAGAGTTATTGATGAACGTAACGCCTAACGAAACACGCATTGCGCTAGTAGAAACAGGAATGTTGCGCGAAGTGCATATTGAACGCCAAGCTAAACGAGGAATTGTCGGAAATATTTATAAAGGTCGTGTAACTCGAGTGCTACCTGGAATGCAGTCTGCTTTTGTTGATATTGGTTTGGAAAAAGCGGCTTTTTTACACGCTGCTGACATTGTATCCCACACAGAATGTGTAGATGAAAATGAACAAAAGCAATTTAAAGTTAAGAGCATTTCAGAACTAGTACGCGAAGGGCAGGATATTGTTGTACAAGTGGTAAAAGATCCCCTAGGTACAAAAGGCGCACGTCTAACAACAGACATCACATTGCCATCGCGTCATCTTGTTTTTATGCCAGAAAATAGCCACGTAGGCGTTTCACAACGCATTGAAAGCGAAGAGGAACGTGCCCGTTTAAAAGCATTAGTTGAACCTTTTTGTGATGCCCTCGGCGGTTTCATTATTCGCACCGCAACAGAAGGGGCAAGCGAAGAAGAATTACGTCAAGATGCTGAATTTTTAAAACGCTTATGGCGTAAAGTCTTAGAGCGTAAATCTAAATATCCAACCAAATCAAAAATTTACGGCGAGCCAGCGCTTCCACAACGTATTTTGCGTGATTTTATCGGCGCGAACTTAGAGAGAATTCGTATCGACTCTAAACTTTGCTTTGGCGAAGTGAAAGAATTTACCGATGAATTTATGCCTGAACTAAGCGATAAACTTGTTCTTTATTCTGGCAATCAACCTATCTTTGATGTGTATGGGGTTGAAAATGCGATCCAAACAGCGCTAGATAAACGTGTTAATCTAAAATCGGGTGGCTATTTGATTATCGAGCAAACAGAAGCGATGACCACTATTGATATTAATACTGGCGCATTTGTGGGGCATCGTAATCTAGAAGAAACCATCTTCAATACTAATATTGAAGCTACTAAAGCCATTGCTCAGCAACTCCAACTACGTAATCTTGGTGGCATTATCATTATTGATTTTATTGATATGCAAACAGATGAACACCGCAATCGAGTACTAGAATCTTTATGTGATGCGCTTTCTAAAGATCGCGTGAAAACCAATGTGAATGGCTTTACGCAATTAGGCCTTGTAGAAATGACCCGTAAGAGAACTCGTGAAAGCCTTGAGCATGTGCTATGTGATGAATGCCCAACTTGCCATGGACGCGGTCGGGTGAAAACTGTTGAGACAGTTTGCTACGAAATTATGCGTGAAATTATTCGGGTTTATCACTTATTCAGTAGTGAACAATTTGTTGTTTATGCCTCTCCAGCAGTTTCCGAATATCTTATTAATGAAGAATCTCACGGTTTGCTGCCAGAAGTGGAAATGTTTATTGGAAAACGAGTAAAAGTAAAAACAGAACAGTTTTATAACCAAGAACAGTTTGATGTGGTGGTGATGTAAACTCTGTTTCAATAAAGTGCGGTGAAAAATTTTTGAGATTTTCACCGCACTTTTATATAACTAAGAATTGAGGAAATAATTATGCAAGATCAACAAATCGATCAGCTTTTCAATAATCTTAAACAAGATAAAACACAAATGGCGTTGGCAGAACAAGCCGAAAATGCACTTTTTACGAATGATGAAGCGAAGAAAAATACCTTTCAAACTATTAATGCGTTCTTAGATGATTATCTGCTTAATGGTCGTCATCAGCCGATTGAACAATGGCTTACATTCCGTTTTGATCAATATCCAGATATTTGGGAAAGCGAGCAAGAAAAAATAGAGACAGCTAACACTATTATCAATACGATTGAACGTTTAACTGTAAATCAGGTGGAGTTAGAGAAACATCTCAATAAACGTAAAACTATTGAAAATTTTTATCAAAAGAAAATTGATACTTTAGCTGAAGAATATCAACTTAATTCAACTGAACTTGCTCAAGAAGTAGATAATGCATTATCTGATGCAAATCGTAATTACTTTGGCTTTTTGACTGGGCAAGAAATATCCTTACCTATGGAGGATGAAGCACTCAATCAGAAAACGATTAAACGAGCTAAATTAAATGCTCAATTAAATTTGATGGGCTGGGGATTAAAAAGTGTAGGTTCACGTTTAGTAAATTCTTTTTTAGGCAAGAAAAATTTGTCTCACGGAGAAGAATTACAAAAAATTATTAGTAGTGCTGTGGATACTGCTGAAAATAAAGGTGTACAAATTGCTGTTTCGGGCGGCGTGGTGGTTTCTGCTAAAAAAGGTTGGATTAAAGATGCTTTTGCAGGCTTAGATAAACTAGAAAAAGTTGTAGGCAAAGCAGGGAGTGTATTAAGTCGCGTGCAAGATTTAACTTTGAGTGTTGCTAATGGTTGGGATGACGTTCGCTTATTTGATCGGGTTGAGCGAGGTGTACTAAAGGCGACTGATGTGGCAGCAGAGAAAGCAAAATTTGTTGTTGCTCAAACGATTACTAATTTAGAACAGAAAGCCGACCTTTTCTTGCGTAAAAATGGAGCAAAATTAGGTGCTAAGATAGGAGCTACAGTCGGTTCATTAGCTGGTCCTGTTGGTACGGCTATCGGTAGCGTAGTTGGCGGTTTTCTTGGTGAAAAAGTTGGCGGTTGGGTCAGTGATAAAGTTGTTAAACCTGTGGCAGAAACAGCCAAGAAAGTAGCGGATAAAGTGATTGATACAGTGAAAGATACAGCAAAATCATTTGTTTCTTCGGTTTCTAGTGCAGCCGAAAGCGTAGTTAGTTCTATCGTAAGTGGAATCAGCAGTTTATTCAGTTGGTAATTTTCTTTAGAGTGAAAAATATGACAAAACAAAATTTAACACAACAAATTATTGATTATATACAAGCAGGATACACTGCCTTTTATTTAAAAACGACTGAATTAGCTCGTGTCGATAAATTAACGAGTGAAGTTGCTGAACAGCTTAATTTTAATGTTATCGAATATAATTTAGCTTATGGAAGAGTAAAGTTTGAAAACAAAGAAATTATTGATGACAGTCTAACGAGTTTTGAGAAGATTTTTAATCATCTTCGCCATGAAGATTTAGAAAATAACTTAATTTTAATTAAAGATGCCAAACTTGGTTTGGAAAATAACTCTGTGGCATTAGCTCGTTTAAAATACCTACTAGATCAGCTAAATTTTTATAAAGGCGAATGTGCGGTAATTTTACAATCTGCCGATGTGTATTTGCCTAATGAAATTGAACCTCTTGTGACCCTTTTAGAATTGCCATTACCAGACCAAAACCAAATACAAGCAGTGTTAAAACAAGAAAAAATTGCTAATGAATTAACAGATCGATTAACTACCGCACTTTCTGGTTTAAATGAATTAGATATTCAGCAATTATTAAATTTACTCAAAAATAAATATGGTGAATTAACCGTAGAAAATGAAAAAGTCATTCTTGCTGAAATTCAACAGCAAAAAGAGCAAATTATTGCGAAAAGTGGTGTGTTGGAAATGGTGAAAGTGAATGAAGAAATTGAGGATATCGGTGGTTTAGAAAAGCTCAAAGCGTGGTTGCAAGATCAAAGCTATATTGTCAAAAATCTTCAAGCTGCAAAAGAGTTTGGTGTGAAAGCTCCAAAAGGGACATTAATTGCAGGGATGCCAGGTTGCGGCAAATCATTGACCGCAAAAGCGGCTGCAGCATTATTCCAACAACCTTTGTTGCGTTTAGATATTGGCTCGTTGCTTGGTAAATATGTGGGTGAAAGTGAAACCAATATGCGAAAAGCGTTAGTAATGGCGGAGAGTATTAGCCCGTGCGTGTTATGGGTAGATGAACTCGAAAAAGCTTTTGTGGGAATGAGTGGCAACAACGCCTCCGAAGTCAGCTCTCGTCTATTGGGTTATTTCTTAACTTGGCTACAAGAGAAAACTGCACCAGTATTTATTATCGCCACTGCCAATGATATTACTGCACTTCCGCCAGAATTATTACGCAAAGGGCGTTTTGATGAAATTTTCTATGTTGGCTTTCCAACCAAAAAAGAGCGGAAGAAAATTATTGAAATTCATCTTGTCAAAGCAAAACAAGATGCAAGCCAATTTGATATTGAGGACTTAGCCAAAGAATGTCGAGACTATGCGGGTGCTGATATTGAAAATGCGATTTTTGAAGCGGTAAAAAAAGCCTTTATTCAGCAAGGGGAACTTACTCAAGAGTTATTATTAGAGGCGATTCGTAATACCACACCATTACGTAAAACATTAAAAGATAAAGTTGGTGAATATGAGAAAAAATTTGATGAATTGTATTTATCGCCAGCGTCTGAGAATGATGGGCTAAATATTGCTCAAATGGTAAAAATGGCAAAAGATCCGAATTATATGATTAGATTGAAAGTAGCCAATGATGAAAATGTAACGGAAGAAATTCTTGAAGAACTATCAACTGATGAAGTTTTTGAGGTTCGTGAAGCTGTTTTCAAAAATATAAATTGTTCAAAACAAGTATTAGATGCTCAATTATCTTCAAATTTAACTGATAATAAATTATTAAATGCTATATATTCTAATAAAAATGTATCGATTGCTTTAGCATTAGATAAATTGACCGAATATGATTCTACATTGTCTCGAGTTGATGATTTATTTAAAAATAATGATATGGATTTATTAGAAAATCAGCAAGCAGTGTTAAAACACGGTGGAGATTATGCAAGTCAATTATTAGCAGAGTACAAAAATATTTTACCAGAAATCTCTGAAAAATTAGCTGAGCATAATAATCTTAAAGTGAGAAGAGTTTTAGCTGATAATCAAAATATTTCAGGAAAAACAACAGAAATACTTTCTAAATACGATGATTGGGAAATTAAAAAGAGTGTAGCACAACACTTAAATATCTCCCCTAAAGCCTCTGAAAATTTGGCAAATGATGAATATTGGTATATTCGTTACTTATTAACTCAAAATTCTAATCTTGCGCAAGATGTTGCAATAAAATTAGCTAAAGATCAGACCATAGAGGTTAGAAAAGGATTAGCTCAAATTAAGCATATTTCAAATGATGTAGCTAATATTCTTGCTATAGATAGTGATGACAATGTTAGAATGATTTTAGCAGCTAATATAAGTATTTCGGAAACATGTAAAGTAACCTTGGCTAAAGATCCTAATTCGTCAGTAAAAGAAGAATTAATATTGAAACAATATCTTTTAAAGAATATTGAGGGACCTTTATCAGAAGATAGCAATTATCATGTAAGAATGAAGTTAGCTGCTAGTCCAAATGTTTCAACAGAAATTATGAATATTTTATCATCGGATGATGATAATGTTAGAGCAGGTTTAGCCTCAAACCCAAGTATTACAGAAGAAGTTTCTAAAATATTAGTTTCTGATAATGCTTGGCGTGTTAGAAGTAATTTAGCCTCAAACTCAAGTATTACAGAAGAAGTTTCTAAAATATTAGCTTCTGATAATGATAGTAATGTTAGAAGTAATTTAGCCTCAAACCCAAGTATTACAGAAGAAATTTCTAAAATATTAGTTTCTGATAATGCTTGGCATGTCAGAAGTAATTTAGCCTCAAACCTAAGTATTACAGAAGAAGTTTCTAAAATATTAGCTTCTGATAATGATAGTGATGTTAGAAGGAATTTAGCCTCAAACCCAAAAATTTCTAAGGAAATTATGGAGTATCTTATGAAAGAGGATTATAGCTATAAAACAGATGATAATTCATATTCGGAGAGAATAGTTTTACCAGTGAAAAACGGTTTGGCTGAGAATCTTAATCTTCCTGAAGAATTTTCTAATATTTTAGCAAAGAAATACAATGTTAGAATCAGTATACGATTAGCAAAACGTGAAAATATTTCTGATAAAGTAGCTGAAATATTAATTGGAAGTGAACGTTTTCTGGGGTATAGAGATTATAAGGATACACTAATGGCATTGGTACGAAATCAAGGTATTTCAGAAAAGACGATGAAATTATTGATTGAACAAGGAGATTACAACGTTCGAGCTCAGTTAGCTAAACGAGAAGATTTGTCGAATGAAATAGTAGATATTCTATCTAGAGATTCTGATTATGCTGTTAAAAAAGAATTGACTCTAAACCCAATTATTTCAGAATCGGTTGTTAAACGATTACAAGAGGATTCTTATTTAGTTAACAATAATCTTGAGAAGAATATAGTCTATAAAAGAATGCAAAAACAGTGGATTGACTAATTTATTTTTATATATGTAGTTTTAATTTGAATAAAGTGCGGTGAAAAAATTTTGAGATTTTTTACCGCACTTTTACATACTGTTCTTTACATTTTTTCTTTTGTCATTTTCATTTTTTTATTTGATTTCATCTTTTTATCAGATTTCATTTTCATATCAGATTTCATGTCCATTTCATCGGACTTCATCATATTGTCAGATTTCATCATGTGGTCAGAGTGCATTTGCATGTCATTTGATTTCATCATTTTTTTCATTGGGGTATTCATCATGGGTTCTGATTTCATTGGCATAGCATCAGATTTCATTTCTTCTGCATAAACGGTTGTCGCACCAAATAACATAGTCATACCTAAGATTGTGCTTTTTAATGTAATATTTTTCATTTTAAATTTCCTTGTTTGAGTGGTAAAAATAGTAGTGAAAGAAATTGTTTCTTTCATGCAATTAGACGAAACAGTCTTCCATTTCTTACAAAAAATTTTAAAGGAATTAAAATGAATGCCATTTCTGATACGGAACTACAACAAATTCGTACGCAGATGTTGAAATTTGCAACGTTACAGTTGCACCATGCTGATCTTGCTGAGGATTTAGTACAAGAAGCATTTTTAAGTGCATTTAACAATCTAGCGAATTTTAAACATCAAGCCGCTTTTAAAACTTGGGTTTTTGCCATTCTAAAAAATAAAATTATTGATTATCTTCGCCAGAAAGGACGCTTTGTATTAGAAAGTGAAATTGAAGATGAACAGTCAACCAATACATTTTTTGATGATACAGGTCATTGGAAAATAGAATATTATCCGAGCGAATTACAGGGTGAAGAGGAAACGGTGTATTCTGATGAGTTTTGGTTGATTTTCGAAACTTGCCTGACTTGTTTACCAGCTAAACATGCCAAAATTTTTATGATGAGAGAGTTTTTAGAGCTGTCATCGGATGAAATTTGTCAAGAAACTCAGCTTACCACCTCCAACTTGCATACCACACTTTATCGAGCTCGTTTGCAGTTGCAAAATTGTCTATCAAAAAAACTTTAGGAGAACATTATGCGTTGTATTCAAGCCACTCGAATAATTTCTGATTCTCATGAGAGACCATTAGAACTGCAAGAAAAAATGGGTTTAAAAATGCATTTATTAGCTTGTCCTCATTGCCGTCGTTTTCAAAGAAATTGCAAAACCTTAAGTATGATGACGAAGAAATTTAAAGATTCACATTAAGAGTGATGAAAGTGTTAAAAAAACACCGCTATTTTGACCGCACTTTATAGCGGTATTTCTAACTTATACGTACGGCATTTTATAATCTCAAAGGTTTTATTTCTTCAGTTTCGCCAATAAACTCACTGCGCCCACAATTATAACTGCGCCGAACCAAAAATAGAGATTAGGCGTATGATGCCAAAAGAGCCAGTCGAAAACGCTAGAGAAAATCACGCCAGTGAAAGCAAAAGGGGTAATGATATTGGCTGGCGCATATCTGAAAGCGCGAGTGAGCAATAATTGGAAAATCAATCCAAATCCGCCCACTAATAGCAATAAACCAAGCTCGTATAAATTAGGGATTTTCCATTGATGAATAAAGAAGATTGGTAGCATGAGTGTGCCAATCAGATGAAAATAAAATACGATATTTTTCGGTGTGTTGTATTTGTTTAATTCTTGTAAGCCAATAAATGCCATTCCTGCCAATATGGCACCAGATAATCCAATCAGCACATAAATAGGATCAATATTGCCATTGTGATTGGTGAGTAAAATAATGGAAACGCCAAGAAAGCCGATTAAGCTACACAAAAGCACGTTAAGCGGTGTTTTTTGATGGAAAAAGAGCAATAAAATCGGGATAAATAGGGCGGAGGTATTCATCAATAAGGCCGCGATGGAAAGCGGTAAGAACTTCACGACATAAAAGTTAATCAACATACTCGATACACCTGCGGCATTTCGTAGGATTAAAAACTTCCATTGGCGGGTATCTACTTTAAAGTCGCGATCTTTAATCACAAAAGGCAGTAAGAAAAGCAAGCCGATTAAAAAGCGTGAAAATAAGGTTTCACTTGCAGGGATTGTTTGAGAGGCGGTTTTGACAAATACATTCATCAAGGTAATGGAAAAGTACGCTGATACCATAAAACTAATCGCTTTGTGATAAAACGAAGGAGTGGAATGTGATTGCATATATATCTTTTTTACCTTAAAAAATAGGGAGAAAATTAGCGTTTTAACGCTTTATTATTGGTTATAACAATGAATTTTAGTCAATTTCTTTAAAAATTTTACAAAAATCTGTAAGAAATCCAATTCTTCGCCGTCTAACCTTATGTAACGTTAATTTTTACATCATAAGGAAAAGCAATGAAACTATCAAAAACATTTCTATTTATTACCGCACTTTGCTGTGCAACACCAACTTTAGCAATACAAAATTCAACATCATCTGGAGAACAAAAAATGGCAATGGAAAATACGCAAAACATTCGTGAAATTTATCTTGCTGGTGGCTGTTTTTGGGGTATGGAAGCATATATGGAGCGTATTCACGGCGTGAAAGATGCGATTTCTGGCTATGCCAATGGTAATACGGAGAAAACCAGTTATCAGATGATTGGGGTAACCGATCATGCAGAAACCGTAAAAGTCACTTACGATGCAAATCAAATTTCACTCGATAAATTATTACAATATTATTTTAAAGTGATTGATCCAACCAGCGTAAATAAACAAGGCAACGATCGTGGCAGACAATATCGCACAGGGATTTATTATCAAGATGGGGCAGATAAAGCGGTGATTGAACAAGCTCTCGCCCAGCTTCAAACCAAATATAAAAAACCAGTGCAAATTGAGGTGCAACCGCTTAAAAATTACATCGTAGCAGAAGAATATCATCAGGATTATTTGAAGAAAAATCCAAATGGTTATTGCCATATTGATATTACCAAAGCAGATGAACCTATGATTGACGAGAAAGATTATCCGAAACCGAGTGATGCAGAACTCAAAGCGAAATTGACACCGTTGCAATATTCCGTTACTCAAAATAAACATACTGAACGGTCTTTTAGTAACGAATATTGGGATAATTTCCAACCAGGTATTTATGTAGATATTACAACAGGCGAACCAGTATTTTCTTCTAATGATAAATTTGAATCGGGTTGTGGCTGGCCGAGTTTTACGAAACCAATAGCAAAAGAGGTAGTGCATTATCAAACAGATAATAGTTTTAATATGCAACGTACCGAAGTGCTAAGCCGTGCGGGCAATGCTCATTTAGGTCACGTATTTGATGACGGCCCGAAAGATAAAGGCGGTTTGCGCTATTGCATTAACAGCGCATCAATTAAATTTATTCCGTTAGCTGAAATGGAAAAAGCAGGATACGGATATTTGATTCAATCAATTAAAAAATAAGGAGATGCAGGATGTTAGATCAACAACTCCTTATTGGAACTGTATTTTTAGCTGGGCTTGCTTCTTTTCTTTCGCCTTGTATTTTCCCGATTATTCCAATTTATTTTGGTATTTTGAGTAAAGGCGGTAAAAAAGTCCTAAATACTTTTTTATTTATTTTAGGGCTTTCCCTTACATTTGTCAGTTTAGGCTTTAGTTTTGGTTTTTTAGGGAATATTTTATTTAGTAACACTACCCGCATTATCGCTGGCGTTATCGTGATTATTTTGGGTATTCATCAACTTGGCATTTTCAAAATTGGTTTGTTGGAACGCACGAAATTAGTGGAAATCAAAACATCAGGAAAATCGACCGCACTTGAGGCATTTGTGCTTGGTTTAACGTTTAGTCTTGGTTGGACACCTTGTATTGGCCCGATTTTGGCTTCCGTGTTAGCTTTATCAGGCGATGAAGGCTCTGCACTTTACGGTGCATCAATGATGTTTGTTTATGTACTTGGTTTAGCAACGCCTTTTGTGCTGTTTTCGTTTTTCTCTGATAGCTTGCTAAAACGTGCCAAAGGGTTAAATAAACACTTAGACAAATTTAAAATCGGTGGCGGAATTTTAATTATCGTGATGGGCATTTTATTGATTACGAATAATTTTTCGTAAGACATAACCTCAACAAAAGAAATCTATAAAAGGAAAAAAACAATGAAAAAACTACTATCAATATTTTTAATGGCATTCAGCCTAAACACTTTTGCACAAACTAATTTGGCGGATGTTCAACTCAAAGACTTAAACAATCAGCCAGTTACTTTAAGCCAATATAAAGGCAAACCTGTGTATGTAAAAATGTGGGCATCTTGGTGTCCAATTTGCTTGGCTGGCTTAGCTGAAATTGATGATTTAAGTGCGGAAAAAGATCGTGGATTTGAAGTCATAACCATTGTTTCGCCAGGTCATAAAGGTGAAAAATCACCTGCTGATTTTATTGAATGGTACAAAGGGCTAGAATATAAAAATATTAAAGTCTTGCTAGATGAAAATGGTGATATTATTGATCGTGTTCATGTTCGAGGTTATCCGTTTAATCTATTTTTAGATGCTGATTTAAATGTGAAGAAAACTGTGCCAGGGCATTTAGGGGCAGAGCAAATTCGAGTGTTTGCTGAAAAATAACGATGACAAGCGGCTTATTTTTAAGCCGCTTTTTATATTCCATTTTTACAGAGTAAAGATACAAAGTATCTAAGATTGGCGTTTGTACATTGAGCATTTGGTAGATTGATAAAAAATATATATTATAAGCAGTATGATTTTATTGCTTGTATAAGTAATTTTTATTTTTACTGTAATATTTATTCAAATTATCTTTGAAAATTAAATAAAGTGCAGTGATCTACAAAAAGGAAAACAATGGAAGAAATTATTAACGGATTGCTTATCGTGCTTGTGCCGATGATGTTGGGTTATTTAGTCAAAATACAGAATCAAAATGCGTTGGCGTTCATTAATAAAATTGTGATGTTATTGCTTTACATCATTTTATTTATGATGGGATTTATGCTTGGGCAACTCGAGCATTTAGAACAAAAATTGCCAATTATTGGTATGACCGCTTTAGGACTATCGGCTATTATTTTGACTTGTAATATCGTAGGTTTGGCTATTTATGACTGCACTTTGCCTAAGCCTGTTAATTATTTACAGGGAGAATTGCCATCTCGTTGGCATTCGTTAATGGACTCAATTAAATTATTAAGTGCGGTAATTATTGGCATCGTTTTAGGTTGGCTGTGCAATGATTGGTTGCATTTCCCAAATGGCTCTAATCTTTACGTGCTTATTGCGTTGATCTTTTTTGTCGGGATTCAGCTTCGCAATAACGGCATTTCCTTGAAAGAAGTCTTATTAAATAAGCAAGGTTTAATGATGGGGGCAATTTTTACCCTAAGTTCTTTAGTCGGTGGTGTTATTTCGTCATTTTTTCTAAGTATGCCGATTACTCAAGGTTTAGCCTTTTCATCGGGATTTGGTTGGTATTCTTTATCAAGCGTCGTGCTGACAAATGCTTGGGGACCAATGCAGGGGAGTATTGCCTTTTTCAATGATTTATCGCGTGAAATATTGAGCTTATTTTTAATTCCATTGTTTATGCAACATTATCGTTCTACAGCTATTGGAATTACAGGCGCAACGGCATTAGATTGTACATTGCCGATTATTCAAAAATCAGGCGGAATTGAAGTAACGCCTATCGCCATTTCTTTTGGTATGGTGACAAATTTATTACCGCCGTTGTTGTTAGTTTTTTTCTCGAGTTTTCCAATTTAATAGTGCGTTAATTTTAATAGAAAAGAAAAAGGGAAATCAGATGATTTCCCCTATTTTTACGTTATCGTTACTTTTTCCAAATAACGTGAAATTCGCGATCTTCTTCTCGGTGAGAAATTAAGAATTTAGCAAATACATCATCCATTTCATCTTGCTCATTGACTAAGCCCACCCATACTTCAGCGTATTCTTCAGGATCAATCAGTACACCAATTTCTTCTTCCCAATCATTAGCGGTTTCAACAAATTCCACACCACCGCGTTCTTCAAATTGTAGGTTGAATAAAAGAATATCAGCAGGATCTAAGTTTTCTCCAGCCATTTCTAAGAAAATATCGTAAGCAATATCAATGGCTGTATCTGGATCAAGTTTTTTAATTTCTGTTGTCATAGTGTTTTGTCGTAAAGGTTATGGTTAATAAAAGTGCGGTTAAATTTTTTCTCTTTTTAAGCGTTTTATTCCATATTGGTTGGAAGCTTAATTTCTCGGATATTCATCGAAAAACCATCAATCATCAATAAGCGTCCACATAAATTCTTACCGATTTTTAACCGCACTTTAATAGCTTCTAAGGCTTGAATCGTGCCCACAATGCCAACGATTGGTGCAAGCACGCCAGCTTCCACACAGCTTAATATATTTTGTCCAAATAATTTGCTGAGATCACGATAAGTAGGCGTATTCGGTTCATAAGTGAAAACGGAAACCTGACCTTCCATCCGAATTGCTGCGCCAGAAATAAGAGGAATTTTTGCATTACAACATTGACGATCCAACTGATTACGGATTTCTACATTGTCTGTACAATCTAAAACAATATCAAAGTGCGGAATGATTTCAGCCAGTTTTTCTTCGTCTAGCTTCGCATTAATTGTCTCGATGTTTATATGTGGATTGATTTGCTTGAGTGCAATTTTAGCTGATTCCACTTTGGGCATATTCAAGCGAGCATCGCAGTGCAAGACTTGGCGTTGAAGATTCGAAAGCGAAACTGTGTCGAAGTCCAACAGTGTTAAATTTCCAACGCCTGCTGCTGCGAGATATTGGCTGGCCGAGCAGCCTAAGCCACCAAGTCCAACGATCAGCATTTTGCTTGCTTTGAGTTTTTCTTGCCCGTCAAAATCTACGCTTTTAAGAATAATTTGACGGTTATAACGCAATTCTTCTTCGTGACTAAGTTCGATCATTTTTTATCCTAATAAATGATTGAAAGGCTCGATTATCACGGTTTCACCTGCAGTGACATTGCCACGTTCTTGTTCTAACACGATAAAACAATTGCTTTTTACAAAAGCACTAAAGAGATGAGAACCTTGGAAACCTACTGATTGCACTTCAATTTGGCCTTGTTCATTGATGTGATAAAAGCCCCGTTGGAAATCTAAACGTCCAGGTGCTTTTTTCAAATTCATTGTAGCAATGGCTGAAAAGTGCGGTGGTTTTTTCCATTGTTTTTGGCCTTGAAGTTTAGCAATGAGTGGCTGTACAAGTTGATAAAATGTCACTAATGCGGAAACAGGATTGCCAGGTAAACCGCAGAACCAGGCATTTTCTAATTTACCAAAAGCGAATGGTTTGCCCGGTTTGATTGCAATTTTCCAGAAATTTACTTGACCTACTTTTTCCAATACCGCTTTAGTGAAATCCGCTTCACCAACGGAAACACCGCCACTGGTAATCACTAAATCAGCTTGACTTTGTGCAGCAATAAATGCTTTTTCAAATTCAGCTTCGTTATCAGGTAATAGTCCTAAATCAATGACTTCACAGTTTAGTTTTTCGAGTAATAATTTTACGGTGAAACGGTTAGTGTCATAGATTTGTCCGCTTTGCAATGGCTTGCCCACTTCGACAAGTTCATCGCCAGTTGAGAGTACGCCGACTTTTAATTGGCGATAGCATTTTACTTCTGCAATGCCTAGAGAGGCTAATAATGGCAAGGAAACAGGGGTGAGCTGTGCGCCTTGTTCTAGTACCACATCGCCTTTCTTTACATCTTCACCAATACGACGGATGTTTTGATTTGGTTTAGGCAATTCACTAAAAGTGACGGTTCCGTCTTCATTGAGTGTCATTTGCTCTTGCATTATCACTGCGTCTGCGCCTTCTGGAATCATCGCGCCAGTCATAATTCTGACCGCACTTTTTGATGGCCATTCCCCTTGGAATGGATTACCTGCAAAAGATTTTCCTGCTACCGAAAGCGTTAAAGATTGTTGTAAATCCGATAAACGGACAGCATAGCCATCCATTGCTGAATTGTCGAAAGAGGGAACATTAATAGGTGAAATAATATCTTCTGCACAAATTCGATTGGCGGCTTCTTGTAAATTTAGGTATTCAGTTTGAGTCGGGAAGGGAATCTGTTCGAGCATTTTCGAGCGAGCTTGATCCAATGTAAGCATAGAAAATCCTTATTTGATAAAATTTGTCAGCTATTCTATATCTAAAGCCTAATTCATTCAAATTTGCAATTTTTCTCATTTTACCATCCTATTATCCTTTGCTAGAATAGCCGATTATTTTTTTAGGAAAGACTATTATGAGCAAAATTTCACTGGATGCACTGAATGTAAGAAATGCCTTGATTGAAAAAGGTATTGAAACACCTATGATTGATCCCACACAGGCTAAAGATGAACGTCGAGAAAGCATTGCAAAACACATGCATGAAGTGATGAAGCTGATTGGATTAGATTTGCGAGATGATAGTTTGGAAGAAACGCCAAATCGTTTAGCTAAAATGTTTATTGATGAGATTTTTAGCGGAATGGATTATGCAAATTTTCCTAAAATGACAAAAATCAAAAATCAGATGAAAGTCAGCGAAATGGTGCAAGTGAATGACATCACGCTAACAAGCACTTGTGAACATCATTTTGTTACGATTGATGGTAAAGTTTGTGTGGCGTACTATCCAAAAGATTGGGTGATTGGTCTTTCTAAAATTAATCGAATCGTTTCATTTTTTGCTCAACGTCCACAGGTTCAAGAGCGCTTAACAGAGCAACTTTTGACAGCATTTCAGACAATTCTTGAGACAGATGATGTTGCGGTATATGTGAAAGCGACCCATTTCTGTGTGAAAGCACGTGGTATTAGAGATACAAATAGTTATACTGTCACATCGGCTTACGGTGGTGTATTCTTAGAAGATAGAGATACACGTAAAGAATTTTTAGCAACAGTTCAGAAATAAAAAATAGCTAATAAAATAGCCGCACTTTAATATCAGTGCGGCTATTTTTATATTTATCTCGAATAGAAAAGTGCGGGGAAATTTATCCGCACTTTGGGATTGTAGATTATTTAGCTGCTTTTAATTCTTGATAATATTGCTCATAGAATTGAATTGCATCGCCAACGTCATCTTGCCAGTGGCTATTTTTTAATACATCAGCTGGTGGATAAATCGCTGGATCTTCAGTGATTTCTTTTGGTAATGCTTTTTTCGCTTCTAAGTTAGCTGTTGGATAGCCAATTGCTAAGGTTAATTTTTCTGCAGCTTTAGCACCTAACATATAGTTAATAAGTTTATGTGCACCATCTGGGTTTTTAGCGGTTTTAGGAATTGCTAGAGTATCAACCCAAAGTACAGGGCCTTCTTTCGGGAATACCATGTCTAAAGGTGCTTTTTCTTTTTTAGCAATACGTACAGAACCATTCCATAATTGACCCACTTCAACTTCACCCGAGATGAAAGAGTTAGCTGGGTTATCGGAATTGAAAGAAAGTACGTTTGGACGTAGTTTCAACAATTCTTCATAGGCTTGTTTGATAATTGCAGGATCTTGAGTATTTGGATCTTGACCAATTTTCAATAAAGCGATGTTGAATACTTCGCGCGCATCGTCTAATAACTGAACTTTGTTTGCAAATTCAGGTTTCCACAAGTCAGCCCAAGAAGTGAATTGAGTTCCTTTATAAGTGTTGGTATTGAATGCAATACCTGGTGCACCTAATAATTGTGGAAGAGAGTATTTGTTACCTTTATCATAAGGTTTATTGAGCCAATCAGGGTCTAATTCTTTAATAACAGGCAATTTGCTGTGATCTAGCTCCATTAACATGCCTTCTCTAGCCATCTTAGAAACAAAGTAGTTAGATGGTGCAATCACATCATAGCCACCAGCAGCACCTTGAGTTTTGAGTTTTGCATACATTGTTTCGTTTGATTCTAGGCTTGAAACGATAACTTTGATGCCAGTTTCTTTAGTAAACTCATCTAAAAGACCATCTGGTACGTATTCAGTCCATGTGTAGAGGTACACAGTGTCATTGGCAGTAGCCGGAGATTTTGCAGCTTCAGCTTTGCTATCTTTATCATTACAAGCAGTTAAAGTTGCAGCTACTAAGCCTGCAGTAATTAAACCTGCGAATTTTTTCATTTTTGTTTGTTCTCCGTAAAGAGTCGTAAAAAAACCACCTGCCGAACGACAGGCATAAAAAAACGCCTTGATTGTGCGTCAAGGCGTATTCTATTTTAAATTCAAAGGTTTGTGAAACCTTTTGTTTATTAATGGTTATTTTTTCGTGTAATTAGCTGGCTTAAAACTACAAGAGCCAGTGAAAGCACGATCATAATTGTTGCTAAAGCATTAACTTCAGGTGTTACACCGGTTTTCACTAGGGAGAATATTCTCAATGGTAAGATTTCATAACTTACACCACTGACGAATGATGAAACCACAACATCATCTAATGAAATAGTGAAACTTAATAACCAACCAGATACAACTGCAGGTAATGCTAAAGGAAGGATAATTTTACGTAAAATGGTCACTTCGCTTGCACCTAAGTCTTTCGCTGCTTCTAACATTCTAGAATCAAAGCCATTTAAGCGAGAGAAGATGGTTACGGTCACATACGGTAAACAGAAAGTCACATGAGCCAGTAATAAAGACCAGAAACCTAATGAAATACCGACAACCATAAATAATGCAAGTAAAGATACTGCCATTACAATATCTGGTGACATCATAACGATAAATAACATGCCGCTTACCGCTTGTTTTCCACGGAAACGATAGCGATAAAGTGCGATTGCAGTTAATCCACCTACAATAGTAGCTAGGGTAGCCGCAAAAAATGCAATAGTTACCGAATGAATCGCTGCTTGTATTAAGGTGTCGTTATTAAATAAACGCTCGTACCAGTTCCAGCTAAAGCCTTTCCAGCTTAAACCATAACGATCTTCATTAAAGGAATTAGTGACTAAAATAATAATTGGGATATACAAATAAGCGTATACCACAAACATAAATGCATTACGTAGTAAACGACTCATTATTCTAACTCCACTTTCTTATTCAATAGTTTGTTCGCGCGGTAGTACACGAAAATCAACAATGCCATTAGAACAGTTAAACCAATACTGATTGCAGAACCAAATGGCCAGTTACGAGAAATTAAGAATTCGCTCTTAATTACGTTACCAACTAGCAATACTTTTGCTCCGCCAAGTAAGTCTGCAACGTAGAACATACCCATTGCCGGTAATAATACTAATAAACACCCTGCGATGATGCCAGGCATGGTTAATGGTAAAATGACACGGAAGAAACGTTGGAATGCATTTGCGCCTAAATCTCTTGCAGCCTCTAATAAGCGACCGTCTAATTTTTCAATCGCAGAGTAGAGCGGCAAAATCATAAATGGCAATAGCAAATAAACTAAGCCAATGATTACCGCAATTTCTGTATTCAAAATGCGAATTGGTTCACTCAAAATTCCCATGTCCATCAACATAGTGTTAAGTACACCTTTCACACCGAGAAACACTTTCATTCCATAAATACGGATCAACGAGTTTGTCCAGAATGGTAAAACCACAAGGAACAATAAGAGCGGTCGATATTTAGGATTAATTTTGCTCATCATGAAAGCAAATGGATAGCCAACTAATAAGCAAATAATGGTAGCTATGCCCGACATATACAATGAATTCCACACAACTTGTGCATAAAGCGGATTAAACAAGTTTGTGTAGTTTTCAATGGTGATTGGGAAAGCGTAAAAGTCGCTACCGTCTCTAGTCAGAAAACTTACGGCGAATACCAATAAGTTTGGAATCAACACAAAGAAGATGAGCCAACTGAAGATAATCGCAACAGTAATTTTCTGGAATTTATTATTGATTATCTTCATCGTTGAGAACAACCTCCCAGCCTTCATGCCATGTGATGCCTACGCGTTGACCTACGCTATGATCCATATGTGGATCGTCTTCATTAAAGAATTCACTTACAAGTACACGCATGCCATTATGATCAAATTCTACTGTTGATTCTAATGTCATTCCTTTGTAAGTGCGGTCAACAATGTGGCCGATAATTGCTTTAGAATGTTCATTTTCATCTAATTCTTCAATCACAATATCCTCAGGACGAAGGAGTACCTGAAGTTTTTGATCTTTCTCAACAGGCATGTCTGTGTAAATATCACAAACGCGACCTTCAACATTCGCGAGTACAACTTGTTCAGACTTACGTTCAATCACAGTCGCTTCAAATACGTTAATTTCACCAATGAAACGAGCAACGAATAAGTTCGCTGGATCTTCATAGATTTCACGTGGAGAACCATCTTGTGCGATTTTACCTTTACGTAATAACACAATACGATCAGACATTGTAATTGCTTCTTCTTGATCGTGGGTGACGAAAATAAAGGTAATGCCAAGCTGACGTTGTAACATTTTGAGTTCATTTTGCATTTGTTTACGCAATTTGTAATCCAATGCAGATAAAGACTCATCAAGTAACAACACTTTTGGTTTATTTACTACGGCGCGAGCGATGGCAATACGTTGTTGTTGTCCGCCAGAAAGTTGGGTTGGCTTACGATCTGCCATCTCTTCTAGCTGTACCATACGCAAGGCTTCTAAAACACGCGGTTTAATTTCGTCGTTTGGTACTTTTTGCATACGCAAACCAAAAGCCACGTTCTCAAAAATTGTCATATGTGGAAATAGCGCATAGCTTTGGAATACCGTATTAATATGACGTTTTTCCGCAGGCACATTGGTGATATCTTCACCATCTAAAATAATGCTACCTGAATCCAATTCTTCTAAGCCTGCAAGTAAGCGCAAAACTGTGGTCTTACCACAGCCTGAAGGGCCGAGAATAGTGACAAATTCACCGTTATTAATTGTAAGATTGAAATCGTTAATAATGGTGTTAGAACCATAGGATTTTTTGATTGAACGAAGCTCAATAATAGGCTTGTTTTGAAGCTGATTTTCCACTAGCTTTGGTTTTCTCCCTAATTTCACCAATGATTTGGTACTGAGTAGAAATAAAACCTGCAAGACTGCAGGGGCGACATATAAAAATAGACGCCTATGATATAGTGAATTATTAATAATTAAAAGGACTTAATGTCTTAGAAAGTAAAAAAACTGCCGTTCATAAAAATAACGAGAAATTTACCCGCACTTTCGATAAATTTTACCTCATTAATTTTATAAATATTGTTATATATCAAGATGTTTTCTATTTTTCTCGTTAAACTAAAAAAGATATTTTTAAAAGGAGCGAGAATATGATTTCTCAAACAGATAAAACAGAACTTTTAGAACGATTTTTACATTATGTGTCTTTTGACACCCAATCAAAACCTAATGCTAAGCATTCCCCCAGCTCTGTCGGGCAAATGAAGTTAGCCATGCAGTTGCAAAAAGAGCTCATCCAACTTGGTTTAGAGAATGTTGAAGTAAGTAAATACGCGGTTGTGACAGCATTTTTACCCGCTAATGATCCTAACTTGACGAAAACCATTGGTTTAATTGCGCATCTTGATACATCTCCGCAATGTAGTGGTAAAAATGTACGCCCTGAAGTGATAGAGCAATATCGTGGCGGAGATATTGCATTAGGTATTGGCGAGGAGTTTATTAGTCCTGTTTACTATTCTTTTATGCAAAAATTGGTCGGGCAGACTCTAATTGTTGCCGATGGAACCACTTTGCTTGGGGCGGATAATAAAGCGGGAATTGCAGAAATTATGACCGCACTTTCCATTCTTCAGAAAGAGAATATTCCTCATTGCAATATTCGTGTTGCTTTTACGCCTGATGAAGAAATTGGCTTGGGAATCCATTATTTCCCAGTGGAAAAGTTTTCCTGTGATTGGGCATATACCATTGATGGAGGAGAAGTAGGGGAATTAGAATACGAAAACTTTAATGCTGCAACGGCAAAAGTGCGGTTTTTCGGGCGGAGTATTCATCCTGGTTATGCAAAGGGAAAAATGGTGAATGCACTGACTTTAGCTTGCGAGTTCCAGCAAGTTTTTCCAGTTGATGAAGTACCAGAAAAAACGGATGGGAAAGCGGGCTTTTATCATTTAGAAGATTTTTCTGGCGATATTGAGCAAGTAGAGCTCACTTATTTGATTCGTGATTTTGATGAGCAGAATTTCGCACAAAGAAAAGCTTTTATTAAAAGTCAGGTGGAAAAATTTAATGCTAAAAAAGGTTTGAAAAAGCCTATAGAGTTAGAAATTCAAGATAGCTACCAAAATATGTATGATGTGGTAAAAAATGTTCCTCAATCAATTGAACTTGCTGATCGAGCAATGAAAGCGGTAGGGGTTAAAACAAGTCATAAGCCGATTCGAGGTGGTACAGATGGGGCATTTTTAGCATCTAAAGGTTTAGCATGCCCGAATATTTTTACTGGCGGCTATAATTTCCATAGTAAACACGAGTTAGTTTCTTTACAAAGCATGGAAAAGACTGTCCAAGTAATTATCGAAATGTTGAAATGTAAAGATCTGTAAAGAAACGTAAAGAAATGTAAAGATTTTTCTTGCTATTCTTTAGATTAGTCAATATAATGACCTTGTTTTATCGAGATTCCTTTGATAAAGCTAAACTTTAGAGATTTTATTCATAAATTCCTTTTTGATGCCCCTAATGATTTAGGGGCTTTTTTTTACCTATTGTAAATGCGTTGTGCCATTTAGTTTTTCAAGGCTAAAGCCTTTTTCACTGTCATAATGAATGATGCTAATAGCAGTATTTAATAAAGATACTGATTTGTCTTTGTCTCGGTGATTTTTCCAAGTTGCGCCATTAAGTAAAGCAATCAATAGACGCAAGGTATGGCCATGGGATACTACTAAAATATTCCCTTCTTGATGAACCTTAATAATATCTTGTAAAGCTGCGATAGCTCGTTTGGCTAGTTGTTCATAGGTTTCTCCACCATTAGATTCAGCTTTATAGTTCGCAGGATCATTAATCATTTGTTGGAATTCGGGTAAAGGTCGAATCAGTTCGACATTTGTTCCTTCCCAATTACCAAAATAATGTTCATTTAATCCACGATGTTGGAATAAGGGAATGTCTCGATCTCCAATAATATAATTGGCTGTGTCAATGGTACGTTGTAAACAGCTCGAATAGGCCGCAATAAAATCGACATTTTGTAAAGCTTGCCCAGTTTTTACCGCACTTTTAATGCCTTCTTCTGTTAATGGAGAATCGCCACTGCCTTGCATTAATCCTTGTTCGTTCCAAACCGTGCGGCCGTGACGAATAAAATAAAAAGTAAGTTGTTTTTTCATTTTTAGGAATATTTATTGGTAAGGTTATACCTTAAGTGAGGAATCAAATATTAAAAAGGGCGCTTAAAAACGCCCTATGTTTGGTTTTATTAACGAGAGTAATATCCCGCCATTGAGCTATATACCGCATTTTCACTTTGCAACACTTGATATTTTGCATTCAAAATTGCAAGTTGTGATGATTTTTCCGTATTGGCTGCAACTAACCATTCGCGCAATTCGGACACGCCCGCATTATAGCGATTTCGATAATATTGCGTGATACGCTGATTGTAACTATGGGTTTGTTGTAAATTATTTAATGTGCTTTGCGCTTGGGTGAATGCAAAGTAGTTGGTATCCACATTATTGAGAGCCGTGGTAATACGTTGTTCGTAATTTAAACGTGCAGTTTCATAGTCAGCTTCAGAAATTTTAACGTTCCATTTTACGGTGTTCCAATTTAAGAACGGTAGGCTAATTCCTACTGTGCCAGCAGCCACAGGATTGTGTAACGCCGTGCCAACAGTACTTGCTGTTGACGATAGGCTTCCACCTAAATTTACTTCAGGGAACCAACTTTTTTGAGTTGCTTTGGCATTTTTGAATGCACTACTTAAACGGAATTGTGCTGCTTTTACATCAGGACGATTTGCAATCACAGATACAGGAACATTCAAATTCACCCCAGCAGTTTTCACATTCATAATATGAGGGAATGTGATATTTAACGTATCGTTTGGTTTTAAGTTCAGCAGATTGCGTAAGGTTTGTTCTGCCGTTTTGCGTTGGGTTTCAAAATTTAATTTGTTATTACGCGCCGTTAATACTGCTTGTTGCGCTTGATCAACACTGACCCCATCAGCCACACCTTGGGCTAAACGCGTTTGCATAATATTACCAATGTCAGTGTAATATTTGATTGTTTCGTTGGTTGTGCTAATTGCATCATTTAAATAAGCAATTTGATAATAAGTTGTTACTACAGAATTGATTAATGATAAACGAGCAGATTCCATGTCTTCTGCGCTTGCTTTATGCGACCATTCCGCAGCATCAGCGGCATTGGCTAAACGTTGCCAAAGATCTAATGTATAGCTCACATTTAAAGAACCTTTGTGTGAAATGGCAGAGTTTGCACTTGTGTCAACTCGGCGTTGTGCCGCAGATGAGGTTGAACCATTAAATGCAGGCACTAAATTTGCGCCCACTAAATTTGCACTATAAAGTGCACGATTTACTGCGACGGCTGCTTTAGCTAAATCTTTGTTGTTAACTAATGCTTGTTCTACCACACGATTTAATTGTGAATCGTTATACAATGACCACCAATTTTCTTTTACATTATATTGCTTGGTAATTTCTTCATATTGCTTGTAATCTTCAAGGCTTGCTTGATAAGAATCGCCAATATTGGCACATCCTACCAATGCACCAGACATCAACAAAGCAAGCGTCATATTTTTCATTTTAAACATTGAGTTTTCCTTCTTACGAAAATGAGTGGAAAGTGCGGATGATTTTAACCGCACTTTTGTGTTTTACAAAATTATTCCCTTGCGAACCCAATTATAAAACAAACCACTGAACGATTGTTCATGAAAGGCGGCATTGTGATGATTTATTCTATTTTTTGCACGAAAAATCTTTCTGTTAAACAAAAATGCTGAAAAAGTCATAAGTTATTAAATAGAAAGTGCGGTTAGTTTGGTGATCAAATTCACAAAGCCTTGCTTTTCGTATAGAATGGTAAAATTATTTTTTCTATTTATGAGAAAGTTATGAGCAATACAGAAATTCTAGAAAGTGCAGAAAATACTCGCACTCACAATTTTATTACCCAAATTATTGATGAAGATTTAGCTTCGGGTAAACATAAAAGCGTTCATACCCGTTTCCCACCAGAGCCGAACGGCTATTTGCATATTGGTCACGCAAAATCGATTTGTTTAAACTTTGGCTTAGCTAAAGAATATCAAGGTTTATGTAACCTACGTTTTGATGATACCAATCCTGTAAAAGAAGACGTGGAATATGTAGATTCCATCAAAGCTGACGTGGAGTGGTTAGGTTTTAAATGGGAAGGCGAACCCCGTTATGCATCTGATTACTTCGATGCGCTTTATGGTTATGCGATTGAATTAATTAAAAAAGGCTTGGCCTATGTGGATGAGCTTTCTCCTGAAGAAATGCGTGAATATCGCGGTACATTAACTGAGCCAGGTAAAAACAGCCCATATCGTGACCGCACTATTGAAGAAAACTTAGCTTTATTTGAAAAAATGAAGAACGGCGAGTTTGCAGAGGGTAAAGCAAGTTTACGTGCAAAAATTGATATGGCATCGCCATTTATGGTGATGCGTGATCCAGTGATTTATCGTATTAAATTTGCGAGCCATCACCAAACCGGTGATAAATGGTGCATTTACCCAATGTACGATTTCACGCACTGCATCTCTGATGCGATTGAGCGTATTACTCATTCAATTTGTACATTAGAATTCCAAGATAACCGTCGTTTATATGACTGGGTGTTGGAAAATATCAGTATTGAGCGCCCATTACCGCATCAATATGAATTCTCACGTTTAAATTTAGAAGGCACGTTAACGTCTAAACGTAAATTATTGAAATTAGTGAATGACGGCATTGTGGATGGTTGGAATGATCCGCGTATGCCAACGATTTCAGGTTTACGCCGTCGCGGTTATACACCTGCTTCGTTACGTGAATTCTGTCGTCGTATCGGGGTAACGAAACAAGATAACGTGGTGGAATATTCTGCACTTGAAGCCTGCATTCGTGAAGATTTAAATGAAAATGCACCACGCGCAATGGCGGTGATTGATCCTGTTCGTGTTGTGATTGAAAACTTTGAAGGCGAAGAGACCTTAACGGCGCCAAATCACCCAAATCGCCCTGACTTAGGGGAGCGTCAATTACCATTTACGAAAGAGCTTTATATTGATCGTGCTGACTTCCGTGAGGAAACGAACAAACAATATAAACGCTTAGTATTAGGTAAAGAGGTACGTTTACGTAATGCTTACGTGATTAAAGCTGAACGTGTAGAAAAAGATGCAAATGGTGAAATCACCACGATCTTCTGTACTTACGATCCTGAAACTTTAGGTAAAAATCCAGCAGATGGTCGTAAAGTGAAAGGGGTAATCCACTGGGTTTCTGCTGCACATAATCACCCAGCTGAATTCCGTTTGTATGATCGCTTATTTACCGTGCCAAATCCAGGTGCTGAAGATGATATTGAAAGCGTGTTAAATCCACATTCTCTCGTGGTAAAACATGGTTTTGTTGAACAAAGCTTGGCTGCTGCAGAAGCTGAGAAAGGTTATCAATTTGAACGTGAAGGTTATTTCTGTGCGGATAGTAAAGATAGCCGTCCTGAACATTTGGTATTTAACTTAACAGTAAGCTTAAAAGAAGGCTTCTAATTTTAATCAACCAAGTGCGGTCAAAAACAAATGTGATTTTGACCGCACTTTTTATTTGTATCTACCATGCAATCCAGTATGCAACTTGAACCTAATTTTTGGCAAACAAAATCCCTGCTTGAAATGACCGAATCTGAATGGGAATCCTTATGTGATGGCTGCGGCAAATGCTGTTATCGCAAATATATTCAAGGGCGAGGTAAACGCCAAAAACTCTATTACACCAGAATTGCTTGCAACCTTTTAGATGTTGAAACAGGAAAGTGCGGTAATTATTCAGAGCGTTTTAAAATTGAAACCGACTGCACCAAACTCACTAAAAAGAATTTACCTGATTTTCATTGGTTGCCTGATACTTGTGCCTATCGTTTGCTTTATGAAGGAAAAACACTTCCTGAATGGCATCCACTCATTTCTGGCCATGCAGACTCCTTGAAAAATGCTGATGTTTTAATCAAAAATGGAGTGCATGAACGCGATGTGATTGATTGGTTTGAATTTATTATTGACGAAGATCACACTTTTAAATAAAGCCGGTTGTCATCACTTTCAGCTTGGTTATAATCCCTAACAAGAGTTATACAGTTGTCATGTGGTATCTATGCAAATCTCGGATTCTCTCAAACAAAAAGCAGAAAAATGCGGTATCGCGCTTTCTCATTATGATATTGATGGACATCTTATTTTCGCAGATGAAAAGACGGTTTCAACTTTTGTTGAGCTTTTGCAGCCTCCGCCAAAAGCGAAAGGACAGTTTGACGATGTACTGGCTGCATTTGAAAATGAACCGATTGATTATCAACTCAATCGTCTAGATTTTCCACTATCTGTGGAATATCGTTATCAGCTGATTGATGAATCTAATGTCATTCTGTTAGAAAAAACACTTTCAAATTTATCCGCACTTTCCTTGCCTCGACTTCCTTTTGGCTATTATCAATTATCTATTTTTTCCGATAC
This sequence comes from Haemophilus sp. oral taxon 851 str. F0397, assembly GCF_000242295.1. Lineage (NCBI taxonomy): Bacteria > Pseudomonadati > Pseudomonadota > Gammaproteobacteria > Pasteurellales > Pasteurellaceae > Haemophilus > Haemophilus sp. oral taxon 851. The sequence continues at coordinate 28,661 of NZ_JH591076.1, read as the reverse complement.
TGAACAGTACCGCGTTCGTTTACTTATTTCTCCTAAAACAGCGTTTCAACCACCCGTATTAAAAAATAAAAAAGTGTGGGGCGTGAATGTGCAACTTTACAGTTTACGCTCAGAACAAAACTGGGGCATTGGCGATTTTGGTGATTTAGTTTATTTGATCGAACAAAGTGCAAAACAAGGTGCAGATTATGTAGGAATTAATCCATTACATTTGCCGTATCCTGCTGTACCAAACTGGGCCAGTCCATATAGTTCATCTTCTCGTCGTTGGTTGAATTTCTTATATTTGGCAATTCCTGATTTACCAGAATTTAAGCGTTGCCGTTCAGTGCAAAATTGGTTTAAGCGTGAGGATATTCAAGCAAAAATTGCTACTTTACGTGAAAGTGATTGCGTCGATTATTCTTCAATTTTGGCTTTAAAATTAACCGCACTTGAGTCCCTGTTTGATTTCTTTCAACGTAGTCAATCTGCTGGAATTGCGACACGTCGAAAAATCTTTGCTGATTATTTAAAAAGCAAAGGGGAACCATTGTTGTTACAGGGCTTATTTAATGTATTAGATTTACAAGAACACGCTGACCATCAAGCAGAAGAAAATACCATCGGTTGGCTTGGCTGGCGTAAGGAATGGCAACATTTAAGTGTGGCAAAAAGAAAAGCCCTATTAAAAACACACCATGAGCAAATCCAATTTTTTGCTTGGTTGCAATGGCTCACAGAAGAACAGCTTTCCGCATTACAAAATATTTGTAAACAGTCTGGTATGAAGTTGGGGATTTATGGCGATTTAGCGGTGAATAGTTCTCGTGGCAGTGCTGATGTATGGAGCGATCCTGATTTATATTGTGTAAATGCCTCTATTGGTGCGCCACCTGATCCGTTAGGCCCTGTCGGACAAAATTGGAATTTGCCACCTTATAATCCAACCGTGCTAAAAGCACGTGGCTTTGCACCATTTATCGATATGCTACGTGCCAATATGCAATATTTCGGTGTGCTACGCATCGATCATGTTATGGGCTTATTTCGTTTGTGGTGGATTTCAGAAGGAAAAACTGCGGCTGATGGCGCTTATGTGCATTATCCTTTTGATGAGTTAATGGCGATTCTTGCTATTGAAAGTGTACGCAATGAATGTTTGATTATTGGTGAAGATCTCGGCACCGTGCCTGATGAAGTGCGGTGGAAATTAAACGAGTTTCAAATTTTCTCTTATTTTGTATTGTATTTCGCCCAACGAAATGGCGAATTTCCTCGTATATCTGATTATCCTCGAAATGCTTATGCCACTATTGGTACGCATGATGTTCCCTCGTTACAAAGTTTTTGGCATTGCCGTGATTTAGAATTATTTAATCAACTTGGTATTCTGAATGGGGAAGTGCTCAAGCAAAAATATGATCAACGCGTCATGGATAAACAAGCCTTATTAAATAGTTTACATCGTGATAATTATTTACCGCCACATTATGAAGGCGATGCACTTTCTATGGCGATGCACGATCATTTAAACAGAATGATCCATCATTATTTAGCAGAAAGTAACAGCCGATTGATTGGTGTGCAATTAGAAAATTTACTTAGCCAAGAAATCAGTTTTAATTTGCCGGGCACCTCAAATGAATACCCAAATTGGTGCAAGAAACTTGCTCAACCGTTAGAGTTTATTTTTAGCAATGAAGCTTTAAAAACGTTCTTTGTGCAAATTAACCAAGGGCGAAATGTATAAGGAGTAAATATGACAACTGCAGTAACACAAGCAATTATTGATGGTTTTTTTGATGCGAGCAATGGCGATCCTTTTGCTACGCTTGGTATGCACGAAACCGAGCGAGGAATTGAAATTCGTACGTTATTGCCAGATGCCAATCGAGTGGTGGTGATTGAGCGTGAAAGTGGTAAAGAAATAACGGAACTAGATTGTGTCGATGAGCGTGGCTTTTTTGTTGGTGTTATTCCAAATTGTCGTCAATTTTTTGCTTATCAATTACAGGTTTTTTGGGGCAATGAAGCACAAATTATCGAAGATCCTTATCGTTTTCATCCTATGATTGATGATTTAGAACAATGGCTACTTTCTGAAGGTTCTATGCTTCGCCCCTATGAAGTACTTGGTGCGCATTTTATCGAATGTGATGGTGTGAGCGGGGTAAATTTCCGTTTGTGGGCACCCAATGCTAGACGTGTTTCTATTGTGGGTGATTTCAATTATTGGGATGGTCGCCGTCATCCTATGCGTTTTCATCTAAAAAGTGGTGTGTGGGAGCTCTTTTTACCAAAATCCAGTTTAGGACAACTCTATAAGTTTGAATTAATTGATTGCTATGGCAATCTTCGTTTGAAAGCCGATCCATTTGCCTTTAGTTCGCAACTTCGCCCTGATACAGCATCGCAAGTCAGTGCATTACCAAATGTAGTGGAAATGACGGAACAACGTCGTCAAGCAAATCAAGCAAATCAACCGATTTCCATTTATGAAGTGCATTTAGGATCTTGGCGTCGTAATTTAGAAAACAATTTTTGGCTAGATTACGATCAAATTGCTGATGAATTAATTCCTTATGTAAAAGATATGGGCTTCACCCATATAGAATTTTTACCGCTTTCTGAATTTCCATTTGATGGTTCTTGGGGCTATCAACCACTAGGGCTTTATTCGCCCACCAGTCGCTTTGGTTCACCCGAGGCATTCCGTCGTTTAGTAAAACGTGCACATGATGCGGGAATTAATGTGATTTTAGATTGGGTGCCTGGTCATTTCCCAAGTGATACGCATGGTTTAGTTGCATTTGATGGCACAGCCTTGTATGAGCATGAAGATCCTCGCGAAGGTTATCATCAAGATTGGAATACCTTGATTTATAACTATGGGCGTAATGAGGTCAAAAATTTCTTATCCAGTAATGTACTGTATTGGCTTGAACGTTTTGGTGTAGATGGTATTCGTGTGGATGCCGTGGCTTCCATGATTTACCGCGATTACAGCCGTGCAGAAGGCGAGTGGATTCCAAACCAATATGGCGGACGTGAAAACTTAGAAGCCATTGAATTTTTAAAACATACTAACTGGAAAATTCATAGCGAAATGGCGGGTGCGATTTCTATTGCGGAGGAATCTACTTCTTTTGCTGGTGTGACTCACCCGAGTGAAAAAGGTGGGTTGGGATTTAATTTTAAATGGAATATGGGCTGGATGAACGATACGCTCGCCTATATGCAGCTTGACCCAATTTACCGCCAATATCATCACAATAAAATGACTTTTGGGATGATGTATCAATACAGTGAAAATTTTGTACTACCGCTTTCGCATGATGAAGTGGTGCATGGCAAATATTCGCTTCTCGATAAAATGCCGGGAGACGCATGGCAAAAATTTGCTAACTTACGTGCTTACTACGGCTATATGTGGGGGCATCCGGGTAAAAAATTGCTCTTTATGGGCAATGAATTTGCTCAAGGTCGTGAGTGGAATTACGAAGAAAGTTTAGACTGGTTCTTGCTTGATGAAAATATCGGTGGTGGCTGGCATAAAGGTGTTTTGAAATTAGTAAAAGATTTGAATCATATTTACCGAGAAAACTCTCCGCTCTTTGAACTGGATTATTCACCTGAAGGCTTTGATTGGCTTGTCGTTGATGATGCGGCAAATTCTGTCTTTGCTTTTGAGCGTCGAAGCTCAAATGGTGAGCGCATTATTGTCATCAGTAACTTCACACCTGTGCCACGCCATGATTACCGTATTGGGGTAAATGTTGCAGGCACTTATGAAGAAATTCTGAATACTGACTCTATGTATTATCAAGGCTCTAACGTGGGTAATTTTGGCTATGTAACAAGTGAAGAAATTGAAAGCCATGGACGAGAAAATTCTATTTCGATTTCTATTCCACCATTGGCGACAGTTTATTTGAAATACAATTTGTAAGATATGTTTACGATTTATAATAACGGCAAACCAGCACCAATGGGCTATTCAATATTCACCGAGAATGGTGTGAAGGTGACTAATTTTGCACTGTTCTCTGCTGCGGCGAGTGGTGTGGAACTTTGTCTGTTTGATGGCGATAAGGAAACTCGCTTTCCTATGGCTCGCACAAATAATGTATGGCATTTAGCTGTAGCAGGTGCTGAGGTCGGGGCAGAATATGGATTCCGCATTCACGGTGAACATGCCAATCCAAATAAATTAATGCTCGATCCTTATGCAAAAGCGGTGAATGGTAAACCAGATTTAACTACTGAAGAAAGTCGTTCTTGGTTTTTAATGAATGATAATCGCGATAATGCTCATATTGCGCCAAGAGCGGTGATTATTTCTGAAGATTTTGATTGGGAAAATGAAACAGCACCCAATACGCCTTGGGCGGAAACCATTGTGTATGAATTGCACGTTAAAGGTTTTAGTCAACTTAATGACAAGATTCCCGCTGAATTACGGGGCACCTATGCGGGCTTAAGTCATCCTACTAATTTAGCTTATTTAAAAGAACTAGGTGTGACAGCAGTGGAATTGCTACCTGTAAATTTCCATATAAATGAACCGCACTTACAGGTACGAGGTTTACAAAATTATTGGGGATACAATCCCTTAGCTATGTTTGCGGTGGAACCTAAATATGCGGCAACAAATAATCCATTAGCTGAATTTAAAGCGATGGTGAAGGCGTTTCACAAAGCGGGTATTGAAGTTATTTTAGACGTGGTATTTAATCATTCCGCAGAATCAGAGCAAACTTACCCCACATTCTGCCAGCGTGGTATTGATGATCAAACTTACTATTGGCGCAACGATCAAGGGCGTTATATCAATTGGACAGGCTGCGGCAATATGCTCAATTTATCCTCTGATGTTGGGCGAAAGTGGGTCGTAGATTGTTTACGTTATTGGGCTGAGCAATGTCATGTTGATGGTTTTCGGTTTGATTTAGCCTCCGTGCTTGGGCGTGATACACCCGATTTTAATGCACAAGCTCAGCTTTTTACTGACATAAAAAATGAGCCAAGTTTACAAAATATTAAATTGATTGCCGAGCCGTGGGATATCGGACATTACGGCTATCAAGTCGGGAATTTCCCGAGTTACTTTGCTGAATGGAATGATCGTTTTCGTGATGATCTTTGCCGTTTTTGGTTATGGAAAAGTGGTGAAATTGGCGCATTTGCAGAACGCTTTGCAGGTTCTAGTGATTTATTTAAGAAAAATGATCGCTTGCCACACACAACGCTTAATTTTATTACCGCCCATGATGGTTTCGTCATGCAAGATTTGGTGAGTTATAACCAAAAACATAACGAAGCGAATGGCGAAGAAAATCGTGATGGTCGCAACGAAAATTACAGTTATAACCATGGGGTAGAAGGTTCTGTTGAATCCCTTTCTGAACCGCAAAAAAGTGCGGTGAAAAATAACCGCACTTTTGCACAAAGTGGATTATTAATGAGTTTATTGCTTGCGAATGGCACACCTATGCTTTTGGCGGGGGATGAGTTCGGCAACACTCAATATGGTAACAATAATGCCTATTGCCAAGATAACGAGATTACTTGGCTGAAATGGGCAAATTTTAACAAGGAATTATTTGAACTTACCAAGCAAACGATTGCAGCGCGTAAGCAAATTGGTAGTTTAAATCGGAATCAATGGTGGTCAGGTGACAATGTGCAATGGCTTAACATTCACAGTAACCAGATGACAGTTGACGATTGGCAAAATCAACAAACCAAAGCATTACAAGTAGTTTTAGATAAGCATTGTCTTTTATTGATTAATGCCAAAGCCGAAGGACAGGTCTTTCACTTACCTGATGGAAAATGGACACCTAAAATCGGCACAGATAATTTAACCCTCGATGCACAACAAGCAGAGCTTAGCTCAATGGGCTTTTGTATGCTGAGTGACGAATAACTATAAGACTATGGAGATCCTTATGAAAGCTGGCGACCTTAACAAATATGATTTAGTTAAAAATACTTTGGTGCTTATTCTTGCGGGTGGACGCGGTTCACGCTTGCATGAACTTACGGATAAACGTGCAAAACCTGCCCTTTATTTTGGTGGTAACCGCCGTATTATTGATTTTGCACTTTCTAATTGTATTAACTCTGGTTTGAACCGAATTGGGGTAGTGACTCAATACGCTGCACATTCTTTACTTCGTCATTTGCAAACAGGTTGGTCTTTCTTACCACAAGAAAAAGGGGAGTTTGTTGATATGCTTCCTGCTCGTCAACAAATTGATGATTCAACTTGGTATCGTGGTACGGCGGATGCGGTTTATCAAAATATGGCGATTATTCGTGATCACTATCGCCCTAAATATGTTTTGATCTTGGCGGGTGACCATATTTACAAACAAGACTATAGCGTCATGTTGATGGACCATGTGAACAGCGGTGCAAAATGTACGGTGGGTTGTATTGAAGTCCCACGCTCTGAAGCACATGAATTTGGTGTCATGGCAGTAAACGAAAATTTAAAAGTCAAAGCCTTTGTTGAAAAACCAAAAGATCCGCCAGCCATGGTAGGTAAATCTGATATCTCACTCGCATCAATGGGGATTTATGTGTTTGATGCGGATTATCTTTACAAAATGTTGGAGAGAGAAGTCAATACACCACAAACTAGCCACGATTTTGGTAAAGATGTATTACCAAAATGTTTAGCAGAAGAAACCCTTTATGCGCATCCTTTCAGCCGTTCTTGCATGGGACGTAATACTGAAGGTGAAATTTATTGGCGTGATGTGGGTACATTAGATAGCTTCTGGCAATCTAATATTGATTTAGTATCTGAAAATCCACAGCTTGATATTTATGATCAAAGTTGGCCAATTCGCGGTAATCCAATTCAAGCTTACCCGTCAAAATTCTTCTACAAAAATTCAAATGTTCATCCAGTCGATAATTCTTTAATTGGCGGTGGTTGTGTGATTACTGATGCCTCTATCAGTAATTCCGTGCTATTCGATCGCGTTAAAATTGATGCTTTCTCAAAAGTGGATCATTGCGTGGTATTGCCACAAGTTAAAATCGGTAAGAATTGTATATTGAAAAACTGTATTCTCGACCGTGAATGTATTATTCCAGATGGCATGGAAATTGGTGTGAATATGGAAGAAGATAAAAAACGATTCCGTATCAGTTCAACTGGTAAAGTGATTCTAGTTACCCCGAAAATGCTGAAAAAATTAGAAGGGGAAGAAGTCGTCTCTGAAGAGCATTTAGATTAATGATGAAAAAAAGTGCGGTTAATTTTGGCCGCACTTTATAGCCACTCTTTAGCAAAGAGGAAGAGAGGAGATTTGGTAGAAGTGAAATCAACCTCATTAGAATTTCAAGCCTCGTAATCAAATCTCCCCCAGCCCCTCTTTTCTAAAGAGGGGGGGATCGAGTATTACTTATGTTTTATAGGGAAAATAAAAATTAAATGAAAGTTTTGCACGTTTGCTCAGAATTTTATCCGCTCCTCAAAACAGGCGGTTTAGCCGATGTTCTAGGAGCTTTGCCACAAGCGCAAAATCAAATAGGGCTTGATGCACGCGTTTTATTGCCTGCGTATCCAGCGATTTCTGCAGGTATTTCTAATACACAAGTTGTTGCTGAATTTGATAATTTTGCGGGACATGTTGTGTTGCGCTACGGCGAATATAATGGCGTGGGTGTTTATTTAATCGATGCGCCACATTTATATGCGCGTGAGGGGAATCCATATCACGATTGTTACTATAATGATTATGGTGATAACTATAAACGCTTTGCCTTACTTGGTTGGGTTGGCGCTGAATTATCTACTGGTTTAGATAGTTGGTGGCGTGCAGATGTCGTTCATGCTCATGATTGGCATGCTGGTTTATGTGCCGCTTATTTATTTAATAAAGGTTGTCCAGCAAAATCTGTATTTACAATCCATAATTTAGCGTATCAAGGGCAATTCCATTATCAGCATTTATTTGAAATTGGATTGCCAGCAGGCATGTTTAATGTTGATGGTTTAGAGTTATTTGGGCAGATTTCCTATTTAAAAGCAGGCTTATTTTACTCCGATGCTAGCACTGCAGTGAGCCCGACGTATGCCAAAGAGATTACAACACCTGAATTTGCCTATGGCTTAGAAGGTTTACTTTCTGGTTTAAAATCTCAAGGGCGTTTAGTGGGGATTCTTAATGGGGTAGATGAAAATATTTGGCATCCAAATGCCGATCAATATATTCAGCATCGTTACAAATTGAAACATATGGCAGGTAAAAAACAGAATAAAGCTGAACTGCAAGCTTATTTTAATTTACCGCAAGATGAAAATGCATTGGCATTTGTGATGGTAACCCGCTTAACCGAGCAAAAAGGCGTGGATTTATTGATTGAAAGTGCGGATGAAATTGTAAAACAAGGCGGACAGTTGATGATTTTAGGGTCTGGCGCACCGCACTTTGAACAAGGGATTCGTGAGCTTGCTGAACGTTATCCACAAAATGTTGCAGTCAAAATTGGTTACGATGAAACACTGTCACATTTGTTAGTGGCTGGTGGTGATGTGATTTTAGTGCCAAGTCGTTTTGAGCCTTGTGGCTTAACACAACTTTATGGTTTGCAATATGGCACCCTTCCTCTTGTTCGTAAAACGGGTGGTTTAGCCGATACGGTGGTGGATAGTACACCGGAAAATATTAAAGATCGTACGGCAACTGGTTTTGTGTTTGAGCAAGCGACAGCTGAAGATTTACGCAGAAGTATTCAACAAGCGTTTGATATTTGGCAAAAACCGAGAGTCTGGTCAACATTGCGAGCGAATGCGATGGCACAAGATTTCAGCTGGCGTAAAGCAGCAGAACAATATCGTGCGCTTTATGAACGTTTGTAGTTTTATTTATAAACGTTAAGAGTAACAGTCTGTTTGTAGATTATTGTTGCAAGCTCTGTGATTATGCTTGTTTTTCGACAAGATAAGCATAAAATTTGAACGAATTTATTAGAGGTATAAAGGTTCTCGGATACAAAGAGCGGTCTATTTCGATTGATTTTTGAAATGTGCGTGAATTTTTAAATCAACATCTCTTTTATTATAGATAATTTTTTAACATTCAAACCGAGGTTTTACTTATGATAATGGATAATTTTGATTCTCCATTCCTATACAATCGCCCACAAATGACTGTTGAGGCAATCAAAAAATCAATTGTTTATAAGCTTATTTTTTTAATTGGTCGATCACCGCGTGAAGCGAGCCAACGCGATTGGCTTAACGCAACACTCCATGCCGTGCGTGATTTAGTCACCGAAGGCTGGATCACCACCGCTCGCCAAACTCGAGCGGAAGATGCTCGCCGTGTTTACTACCTTTCAATGGAATTCTTAATTGGACGTACCCTTTCTAATGCCATGATCGCAGAAGGTATTTATGGATTAGCACAAGAAGCCTTATCTGAATTAAATGTGGATTTAGAAGAAGTTTTAGAAAAAGAAGTTGATCCTGGCTTGGGTAATGGTGGTTTAGGTCGTTTAGCCGCTTGTTTTATGGATTCTATTGCGACCCTTGGTTTACCTGGTATGGGCTACGGTATTCGTTATGAATATGGTATGTTCCGCCAAAAAATCGAAAATGGTCAGCAAGTCGAGTGCCCAGATGCATGGCTTGAAAAAGGTGCACCTTGGGAGTTCATTCGCCCATCTAAACGCTTTACCGTAGAATTTGGTGGAAATATTCATTTCGAAGGCAAAAAATGCATTTGGCAAGATACCGAAAAAGTGACCGCACTTGCTTACGACCAAATGATTCCAGGTTATCAAAACAATTCTGCAGCAACATTACGCTTATGGTCTGCTCATGCAGGTGAAGTATTTAATCTTGCAGATTTTAACCGCGGTGAACACTTAGCGGCATTAGAAGAACATTCAGCAAATAAAAACTTATCACGTGTACTTTATCCGGATGATTCTACTTGGAATGGTCGCGAATTGCGTTTACGTCAAGAGTATTTCTTAGTATCAGCATCACTTCAAGATATTTTACGCCGTCACAAACGCACCCACGATAGCCTTGAAAACTTGGCAGATAAAGTGGCGATCCACTTAAACGATACCCACCCAGCGTTAGCAATTCCTGAATTAATGCGTATTTTAGTGGATGATGAAGGTTTTGAATGGAAAAAAGCGTGGGAGATGACGCGTAACATTTTCTCTTACACCTGCCATACTTTGATGTCGGAAGCGTTAGAAACTTGGCCAGTAGAAATGATGGCGAAAATCTTACCACGTCACTTACAGATGATTTTTGAAATCAATGATCATTTCTTAGAGTATGTTCGTTCTTACGTCACCACGGATAACGATTTTATTCGTCGAGTTTCATTGATTGAAGAAGGTTATCAACGTAAAGTGCGTATGGGCTGGCTATCCGTTGTGGGTTCACACAAAATTAACGGGGTTGCCGAAATTCATTCTGATTTAATGGTGACTTCAACCTTTGCAGATTTTGCTCGTATTTTCCCAGAACGCTTTACCAATGTAACAAACGGTATTACCCCTCGTCGTTGGTTAGCCGTTGCGAATCCACAATTGGCAGACTTATTCGATAAATACATTGGTTCAGAATGGCGTTGTGATTTAAGTCAAATCGAAAAACTTAAACCATTTACGCAAGAAAAAGCATTTAAAGAAGCGATTGCGGATATTAAATTTGCGAATAAAGTGAAATTGGCGGAATACGTGAAATCTGAATTAGGTGTTGAACTTGATCCACATGCGTTATTTGATGTTCAAGTCAAACGTATTCACGAATATAAACGTCAAATGTTGAACGTATTGCATATTATTGCTCGCTACAATGAAATGCTTGCTCATCCTGAAAAAGATTGGCAACCACGTGTATTTATTTTAGCTGGTAAAGCCGCTTCGGCTTATTATGCAGCGAAACAAACAATCCATTTAATTAATGATGTGGCGAATGTAATCAACAACGATGATCATTTGAAAGGCCGTTTAAAAGTTGTATTTATTCCAAATTACAGCGTAAGCCTTGCCCAGTTGATTATTCCAGCAGCGGATATTTCAGAGCAAATTTCACTTGCAGGTACAGAGGCTTCTGGCACTAGTAATATGAAGTTTGCCTTAAATGGCGCATTGACACTCGGTACACTTGACGGTGCGAACGTGGAGATTTTGGAAAACGTGAGTGAAGATAACATCTTTATTTTCGGTAACACCGTGGAACAAGTTGAGCAACTTCGTCGAGAAGGGTATCGATCATTTGAATACTATCAAAATGATGCTCAATTACGCACAGTCGTGGATCAAATCATTGAAGGTAAATTCTCACCAGAAGAGCCTCAACGTTATCATCAACTATTACAAGGCTTGCAATATCACGATTATTATCAAGCTTTCGCTGATTTCCGTAGTTATGTAGAAACTCAAAAAGCCGTAGATGAAAAATACAAACAACGTGACCAATGGATTGAAAGCACCATTCAAAATATCGTGAATATGGGCTTCTTCTCATCTGACCGCACGATTAAAGAGTACGCAGAGAGAATTTGGAAAGTTGAGCCAGTTCAATTAGGTGATTAATTTTATATTCATAGCCAATAAGTAAATTATCTGCATCAAGCACAAGTTTGATGTAGATTTTTTTATATTTAAACTAATGAAAAATAACAGAAATTACCGATGTAAACTTTATAGTCTTTTTAAATAGATTTTGATATCTTATCAACCATAATTTATTAATCACTTTATCTTTAGGGTAACAATGAAAAAATCCTCACACTTTTTTCTTTATAGTTTATTATTTATTTCACCTTTTGGTTTTTCAGCGCCAAGCTCGCCAAATGCCAATTTAGAAAAACAAATCGATGCTAAACAAAAGAGGCAACAAGCCGAACAAGATGCGGCTATTTTAGCGCAGCAAACGCAATCCGCGAATGTGCGTTTAGAGGGTGAAAAAGAAGCCTCTCGTGGTTTTCCAAAAAATGAAGCGCAATGTTTTCCTATCAATCAATTGGTGCTGACCGATTATCAAGCTGAAGAAAATCCATCAGCCTCTTCCCTTAAATTAATCCAACCAAGCCAATTTTCTTGGACATTAAAGTCTGCTTATGCTGGGCGTGATTTTGCGCTGCCTGCTTGTATTGGCTCTGAGGGGATTAATGTATTACTTCGTCGTATTCAAAATCGCTTAATTGATTTGGGTTATGTCACTACACGCGTGGTGGTCGAGCCGCAGGATTTACGTTCAGGCATGCTCGTGTTAACCGTGATTCCAGGTAAAGTAGGCCGTATTCAATTACAAGACCAAAGTGCAATTCCATTTGCTACTCGTGGTACCTTGTGGTTTGCCATGCCAATGGCGCAGGGGGATATATTAAATATTCGCAATATTGAACAAGGTTTAGAAAACTTAAAACGTGTACCGAGCGCTGATGCGAATATGGAGCTAGTACCAACGGATGCGGTAGGTGAAACCGATGTGGTGATTGCTTATAAGCAAAGCTTACCTTTTCATTTGACTTTGGGCTTAGATGATTCAAGCAGTAAAGCTACGGGGCGTTTACAGGGTTCAGCCACGTTTTCTTGGGATAACGTGCTAACACTTAATGATATGTTCTATATCAGCGGTACGCGCAGCTTTAAACGTGATAGCGATGATGCGGAAGGGGATTATGGCAGCAAAAACATCAGTCTTTATTATTCTATTCCTTGGAAGAATTACCTCTTAACCCTTTCGGGTTCAAAATATTCTTATCACCAAACGGTGGCGGGTGCATTTGAGTCTTATACCTATTCGGGCGAAAGCCAGCAAATGAAAGCGAATTTAAGCCGTTTATTATCGCGTGGAAGTCTTTATAAAACCTATGTGAATGCCGCGTTATGGACGAAAAAATCCCATAACTATATCAATGACACCGAAATTGAAGTGCAACGTCGTCGAACTGCTGGTTGGGAAGTGGGACTTAATCATACTCAGTATATTGGTAATGCAACGTTACAACTTAGTACGAATTACAAACGTGGTACGGGTGGGAATAAATCCTTACCTGCACCGGAAGAGGCGTTTGGTGAAGGCACTTCCCGCATGCAGATTTTTACTGCAGGCATTGATTTTACCTACCCTTTCACTATCGGCAATCAGCCTTTTCGCTTTAACACTAGCTGGAATGGACAATGGAACGGCACACCTTTAACACAACAAGATAAATTTAGTATTGGTGGTCGTTATACCGTACGCGGATTTGATGGCGAGCTATCACTTTCCGGTGAAAAAGGTTGGTTATGGCGAAATGAGCTAGGTTGGAATATCGCCAATAAGGGACATGAGCTTTATTTAGGGATTGACCGAGGTAAAGTGCATTCCAGCCAAGAAGAGCTTCAAATTGGTGATAGCTTAATGGGTGGTGCAATTGGACTTCGCGGCAAACTATGGGGCATTAACTATGATTATTTTGTGGGTGTTCCAATTAAAAAACCGGAAGGATTTAGAACCAGTCATGTGACAACCGGATTTAATGTGAGCTACCGTTTTTAATGCTCACGCTTTTAGATGAATAAATTGATTAAAATCAAACAGAATTTAAAACTTTAAAGGAAATTAAAAAATGAATAAACGTCATTATAAAGTGATTTTTAGCCGTGTATTAAACCAGCTTGTGGTGGTCTCAGAGCTGGCAAAATCTCAAGGTAAAGCGCAAAGTGAAAATGTGAGTCCAGAACAAGAAAAAACAGGATTATTTTCAACCGCACTTTCACTTAATCCTATTCATTTTAGCTTAATGTTGGCATTAGGTTTTGTTTTCTTATCGCCTTCTATTCATGCAGAAGATATGGCCATTCGTGCAGATAAATCTGCACCAGGTAATCAACAACCCACTGTACTTCAAACAGCGAATGGTTTACCGCAAGTGAATATTCAAACACCAAGTGCAGGTGGGGTATCACGTAACCAATATTCGCAATTTGATGTAGCAGAGAAAGGCGCCGTATTAAACAATGCCCGTAAAGCAGCACAAACTCAAATGGCGGGCTGGGTGCAAGGTAACCCGAATCTTGCTCGTGGTGAAGCGAAAGTCATTCTTAACGAGGTAAATTCCGCTAATCCAAGCCGTTTAAAAGGCTATGTGGAAGTGGCAGGTAAAAAAGCGGATGTGGTGATTGCCAACCCAAGTGGTATCCAATGTGATGGCTGTGGTGTGATTAATGCGGGGCGAACAACCCTGACAACCGGTAAAGCAGAAGTAGAAAATGGTGAGTTAAAAAGCTATCGCGTAAAAGGCGGTAAAGTGACGGTTGGTCAAAAAGGGATGGATAACAGCCAATCTGATTACACTGATATTATCGCGGAGAAAGCGGAAATCAAAGGTGGGGTTTGGTCGAAGAAAGGCATTAAAGTCACCACGGGTAAAAATAATGTTGACCGCACCAACGATTCGGTTGTGTACGTGGGTGATAAAAACACCGATAACACTGACCGCACTTTTGATACCCAAGGCGACAACCAAAGCTACAGTGTAGATGTGAGCCAATTAGGTGGGATGTATGCGGAGAAAATCCATTTAGTGGATAACGGTCAAGGCCTTGGTGTACGCAATGCGGGGCACATTGGTGCATCTGCGGGAAGCGTAAAAATCGATAGCCAAGGTAAGATTGTGAATGAAGGCTTTATTGGGGGGAGCGAAAATGCTCAACTCAATGCGAAAAAGAATATTGAGAACCGTGGCACCGTTTATGCTAAAGCTCAGACACAACTTAATGGTCAAAACATTGATAATAAACAGGGTGTTATTGCAGGTAAACAGGTTCAGATTAATACGAACAACGTGGATAACCGCAAGCAATCGGATAAAGGCTCTTTAATTGTTGCTTCTGAAAAAGTATTAATTAAAGCAAAAAACTTAGATAACAGTGGTACTAAATCGAATGGTCAAAATGAGCAGGGAATAAAAGCAACAGCTCTTGAGTTACAAGCTGATAATGTAACGAATCAGCAAGGCGGTATTTATGTCTCCCAAAAAGCGGATATTTCTCTGAAAGATAAATTAGTTAACCTCCAAGGTGAAATTTTATCTGATGGTGAGTTTCACATTAAAGGGGATAAAAATACAGCAAGCATTGATAACAATGAAGGGCGTGTACATGCTGGAGAAAAACTCTCCATAACCGCGAAAAAACTAGAGAATGAAGGTCAAATTAGTTCTACTGGCGATGCTGATATTGCGCTGAAAGATAGCTTTACCTTAAATAAAGCGTTCCAAGTAGATGGCCATTTACAATTTTCTACCGACGGTAAGTTTACCAATAAAACCCAGTTACGCACAGGACAAGGTGTGATGGTTAAAGCGGCAGAAATTGATAATCTGGATGGTAGCGAAATCGCCTCTCAAGTTACCCATATTGTTACTAGTCAATTAACCAACCGTGGTTTAATTGATGGGATTAAAAACCGTATTGACGCAGAGTCTCTCAACAACCTTGGTACTGGACGACTCTACGGTAATCATTTGTCCATTGCTAGTAAAAATCTGACTAACGATAAAGAAGGTGACGCTTCTGCCACTATTGCTGCACGTGAACGCCTAGATTTAGGTGTGGAGAAGATGAAAAACTTAGATCATGGTTTGGTTTTAAGTTTAGGAGATCTTGCGATTGGCGGTCAGCTTGATGAACAAGGTAAAGCGGTAGGTAAAGCTGGTGAAGTCTTTAATGGTAGTGCGACGATTGAAGCGTTAGGTGATGGAAAAATTAACACGGCGAAATTGTTGAATACAGATTTACATCTGACTCTTGGTGTAGACACTTCTTATGAAGGCTTTACTGAATATGCTCTACATAAGGATAGTACTCGCTATCGCACTGGACCTAAAGGTGTGGGCGAAATTGATTGGAATCGAAAAAGCCGTAATGCCTGGTTTAATTTTAATGATGGACGCCCTCGCCTTAATCAAGATGATTGGCATAAATGGGAATATACACGTACCACAAAAACTGACCGTATCGATAGTCAAGACCCAGGTAAAATCTTAATTGGTGGCAATCTTTCCCTTTCTGGCGATGATTTAAAAAACCAATATAGCAAATTATTAGTGGGTAAAACCCTTTATTTGGGGGACAGTGCTGTATCTGCTAATCCAAACCATAAAGATTTAGTTGCAGGTGCGACCAAGCTTATCAATGAAGATAAGATTGGGGAAATTCATCGAGTAGATGACGGGAAGTATGGTCAATTACTTTCTTATAGAGATAAAAACCCAGTTAGACGACGTTATGGTCATAAAACCGAATGGAAAGATAATTACCATCGTGAGCATGCTACCGAGTATTTTAATTTCAATGTGGTGAAAAATAACATTGGTGATTTAGCTGCGGTGAAAGAGGCGAGCTCTCAATCTACTATTGGGGCGCGTAATGAGGCAGAGGCAGTAGGCGCAGTGAATAATGCAGTCCGTTTGCCTAATGCGAGCTTATATAAAATTAATCAAGATCCACAAAGTCATTATGTGGTCGAAACCGATCCACAGTTTGCAGATAAACGCACTTGGTTAAGTAGCGATTATATGTTTAATGCATTGAGAAATGATGCACAAAATCTCTTAAAACGCTTAGGGGATGGATATTACGAACAACGTTTGATTAACGAACAGATTAACCAATTAACGGGTAAACGTTTCTTAGATGGTTATGATAACGATTATGCTCAATATAAAACCTTGATGGATAATGGGGTACTTTATGCGAAAAAATGGCAGTTGGTACCGGGAGTTGCTTTAACTGAAGCTCAGATGAAAGAGCTGACCTCTGATTTGGTGTGGTTTGAGAAACAGGAAACCGTTTTACCAAATGGTCAGAAGGTTTCAGTATTGGCACCAAAAGTTTATTTAGCACCACGCAATGTTAAAGTGAATGGTGAAGGGGCGATTATTTCGGCGAATAAGGTTGTTATTAATGGTATTCAACAAGTTGAGAATAGCGGCACTATTTTAGGGAACAAAGGCGTTAGCATTAATGCAGATAACATCACGAATGACAAAGGACGTGTCCAGGGTGATGCAGTGCTCTTAGTGGCAGAAAATACCCTTAAAAATATTGGTGGTGTGATTGAAGGAAAAGATGTGATTCTTGCTCAAGCGAAAAAAGTTCAAATTGAGGGAAGCGTTTCTGAAACCCAAGATGATGGTAAATTCCACCAAAAAACAATTGGTAAAGTAGCAGAGATTAATCTCACCAATAAAGAGGGAGAGGTACAAATTTATACTGATGAAGATATTACGGTAAAAGGCGCGAAAGCCAATATTGCTGGTGATGCAGTATTTAATGCGAAGAGTAAATTAGAGCTAGGCGTGTTAGATACCCATAATAAAGAGCATTATGGTTCTGGTGACAACTATTATCGTTTAGAGCAAGACATGCAGGTAGGAAATCGGCTGAATGTTGGCGGAGATGTGAAGTATATTGGTGGTGAGAAGGTGAGTATTATTGGCAATGATTTACATGTTGATGGTAATGCACTGATTGCTTCAAAAGGCGATATTGAAATTAAAGAAGGTCGTAATAAAGAACTGCTAAGCAGTGGTGTGAAAACTGTAGATAAGGGCTTAAGTAAAGTAACAAGAGTAATTAAACATGAGCATGATTATGATCTTGCTCAAGGTTCGACCCTGGATGCGAATAAAATTCGTATACAATCTGATAGCAATGTGACTGTACAAGGTTCGAATGTAGTAGCAGAAAATGGATTAACAGTTGCAGGAAAAAATATTGATATAAAAGAAGCTGAAAACCGGGTGTATTCAGAAGATTTTTCAATGACTAAAAAATCCGGTTTATTGGGTGGAGGGATTGGTTTTACGATCGGCAAGCAAAAACAAACCTTAGAAAATGATCAAACTCGCCTTTATGCTAGCGGCAGCCAAGTTGGAAGTCTTAATAACAATACCACAATGGTTGCAGAGAATGCATATACTCAGACAGCAAGTATAGTGAGTGCCATTAAAGGTGATGTAAATATTCTGGCAAAAAAAGTCGATATTAAAGCGGCAGAGGATAAATATGAAACCAATACCAAACAAACCTTTGAACAAAAAGGTTTAACGATTGCTATTACCTCTCCTGTTATTTCTGCTATTCAAGCAGCACAAGGCGTGGTGCAATCAACTCGACAAGTAGGTGAGAGTAAGCATGATCGTGTGAATGCGATGGCGGCAGCTAATGCTGGTTTTGATGCTTATCGTACCTATCAATCTGGAACTAAAGCTGTAACGGATGTCAAAGATTTTATGAATGGTGAAGGGGATGTCGACTCCTTGATCGGTGTTCAAATCACTTATGGCCAACAAAAAAATGAATCTCGCACGCATACTGAAGGAAAAACCGCAGCCAAATCTCAAGTTAATGCAGGCGGCAAAGTGAATATTGTGGCAACGGGTGCAGGAAAGGATTCCAACATTAATATTGAAGGTTCAGACATCTCTGGCAAGCAAGGCACAACATTGATTGCAGATAACCAAGTCGATATTAAAGCCACAGAACAAAACCACCAAGAACGTAGCACTAATAAATCGAGTGGTTTTAATGCAGGGGTAGCCATTAAAGTGAGTAATGGTGCGGTTGCCGGGGCTACTTTAGGCGGTAATTACGGAAAAGGTTACGGCAATGGTGATGAAACCACTTATGTTGCAAGCCATGTAGGTGATAGCCAGAGTAAAACCGTGATTCAAGCCAGTGGTGATGCCAATATTATTGGCAGCCAAGTAAAAGGCAAACGAGTAGAACTTAATGCTGAAAACTTGAATATCGAAAGTTTACAAGATAAATCTCGCTACCATGGTAAACAAATGAATGTAAATGGTAGTGTGACAGTGGGGTATGGCGCATCCGTTGGAGGCAGTTTCAATAAATCGAAAATCAATGCTGATCATGCAAGCGTGAATGAACAGGCAGGAATTTATGCCGGAGATGAAGGTTATGATATTAATGTTAATAAACATACCGATCTTAAAGGTGCATTGATTACCTCTACCCAAAAGGCAGAAGCAGATGGCAAAAACCATTTTAATACTGCCAGTACTACCCATTCAGATATTGAAAATCACTCAAATTATAGTGGCAGCAGTTTTGGTGTGAGTGGCAGTGTGTCAGCTAACTTTGAAACACCATTTGGTAAAGATGGTCAAGCACAAAGTGGCGTTCAGGCGAAAAATGCGGAAGGCCAGCCTTTGTATAGAGATGCGAACGGTAAAGAAACTACAGTAAAAACGGATAATCCAATTTTAGCAGCTGGATGGGATTCTGTAGAAACAACACATAGCGTTGGATTTGGTTATGACAAGGATAGCCAATCAAGCACAACAAAAAGTGGTATTAATACTAAGAATATTGAAATTCGTGATACAAGTACACAAGAGTCTCTAACGGGGAAAACGGTCAATGAAACAATTTCTGCTATAAAAACAGATATCACTCTCGATAGTGCTCAAAGTCAAAGTGGTAAATTAGAGAACCGTTTTAATAAAGATGATGTTCAAAAAGAACTCGATATTCAACGTTCGGTCACAGAAAAATTTGACCAGACTCGTCAAGGAATTAAAGATGAACTTCTCAAAATTGCAGATGCAAAACGTGCGGAGGCAGTAGAAATTCGCCGAAACAATAGAGGTGAGGATGGCAAAACAGGTTACAACACTGATGAGTCTCTTAAGTTAGAGGAACAAGCTGATACATGGGAGAGAGCGTCTCTTGTAACAGATCTTGTTTTAGGTGGGGTATATGGTTGGGGTAATTCTACAGCGCTCAAATATACCAGTTCAGCAGCTGTGGGTACTCCCATGACTCGCACAGCGTTCTCACCAGAGCAAATTTGGTTAGAGAAGTGTAAGCAGGATTCGTTATATTGTGCAGACCATAATATGGATGGAGCATTGAGACCTAAAGAAAATGATAAAAAGGCTCAGATTGGTTATAAAAGACAAATTTTCGATATTTCTGAACTAAAACCTAGTGATTTAAATAATGTAATCACTATTTCTAATAATGGCATTTTTAATCCGTTTGATGATGCTTTAAAAAATGCGATTAAGCAAAATAAATGGGATACAAACAAAGAGGGTGTCGTTGTTGTCTATAATCGACCAACAGGTAATATTATTTCAGAAATGCTTTATGCTGCGTATGATAAAACGAATGATTTATTAGGTGGTAGATTACCATTAACCACTGCAGAGAAAGCAAATGTTAAGTTGTACGATTATGCAAAACAAAATGGTTACCAAATTGATCTTAGTAATCATAGTCGAGGTGGTTTAACCGCAAGTGTGGCGCTTCAATATGCAAATAGAAATGGCTTAACGAATATTCCAATTAGAGAGTCCCGTTTTTTTGGTACAGCAACGAATGTACAAAGTTACAAGAATAATCTAGTTGAAAATAATGGTGGTTATATTTATAAAGATAAAAATGGAAATTGGCAATCGAGTGATGGAGCAGAAGTTAAGTCTGCCGTTCATAAAGCTGACTTTGTAGGTAATAAATGGAATTTAGGTTTGACAGGTTTTAATGATACGACCGGTGGATCATGTTTATGGTGTTACTCTCATAGTAGTTATTATGCTGAGATTCCTAGTGACCATTTGATTAATGAAAATGGAGACTTTATAGATAATAAAGGAAATATTGTAGAGACAAAAGTTCTCAATAAATATTCAGATGACTTTATAAAAATATGGGATCCCAAGGATAAAAATGCTAATCCATCTTTACCAAAAATTATAAAATATAGCGGAGATAAATAATGGCTAATATCATAAAATTAATACCTTTCATAATGATTTTGCAATCTTGTTGCTTAAGTAGTAGTAATTCCTGCTTTATTTATAGGTTTTGGAATGGAGATTATTCTGTGATGAATAACGCAGCTGAATTTGATAAAGAAAGACGAGTCTTTTATGAAAACGAACCTCAAGAAACAAAGTTATTGAGGGTTAAAAATGAACAATACTGCAACAAGCTAACTAACTCATTGTTTTATGAGAAAAAACATAAATATGGCGATACTTATAGAGTTAATATGAGTGATATTTTTGTTCATTGTATGAGAGTAAATGGAACACCTTTATATAAAGACATACCTAAGGAGTATGAATGGCTTACTGATGAGGATGTAAGAATAAAATAACAAAGTGAGAAAAGTGGATTCATGTATTAATTTTTTTTATTCGTGCATGAATATTTGATTCACATACTACATAGACTATTAAAAATAAAGGAGAGATATATTTCTAAAGATAATGGAAATCCATAAAAGATAATCCCAATCTGTCTTTACCAATTAAAGCTAAATAGATAATAAAATGAATAAAAATATATTAATACCTTTATTTACATTACTGACTTCTTGTATTTCAGATGTCAATGATCCCATAGTTAGGTTTTGGAATGATGGTATTCGTCCTTCCGAATCTAAGATGAGTGAAATTAAAAAATGTCTTGATAAGGCTTATGAAATATATCCTAACGAAAGAGAAGGATACTATGATCGTATGGAATATGTAGATAGTTGCATGAAAGAAAAAAGGTATTAATAATAATTTCTTTTATGAAAAAATTTACACTCACGATCATAAATATTCTTACTTTATCTAGTTGTGGTATAGATCGAGATGATTATAACAATGCCACACAGCAAACGGATAACTACACGAAATGCATAAAATATTTTATTTTTATTTTACCTTTAATATTTTATTTATCTGGCTGTGGAGTGTTATTTGATGACCCCATTGAAAGATTTTGGAATAACGGAGTAATGCCATCTCAAAATGAAATGGAGGCATATAGTCTATGTATACGTAAATCTGAAGAAATGTATCCTCAATCAATAGATCCTGATGGATCGAAAAGAGTTCCATATACAAGAGCCTGCATGGAACAAGAAGGATACTGGTAGTATAGATGATGTTCCAAAAAATATGCAAACAAAATTAAATTCAAATTTACTCTTAGTAGAAGATTGATTATAAAAAATCTATATTACCTAAAATAGTAACACCGGAGTAATTAATTATGAAAAAAATCATATTAACTATTATATATATTCTTACTTTATCCGGTTGCGGCTTAGAGCAAGGTTCTTATCTTGTCGGATGGTGGAATGGTGATATTCCAACTAAATTATCTGATAAAGAAGAAAAAATATGGGATATTTGTCGTGAAAAAACAAAATATTTACCCAAAAACACTGAAGAAGAAAAGGAAAAAGCGGACATGGAATTAAATAACTGCTTACACGAAAAGGGATTTTGGGATTAGATAGCAAAGTCGAGTGAGAGGAAAAAACACTTATGTTTTTGTTTGCGAATAGTGGGCAAAACATAAACGTTAAGTGTCGTCAAAGTGCGGTAAGATTCTGCAGTGTTTTATCAAACGCGTAAAATTGGACCGCACTTTTTATTATCCCTATGATTACGCGCACCGGCGCGGTGCTGGCCTTACAGGGTTATCAGGCAATTAACGACCTTAGCACCGGCACGATAAGCTCGAGTTGAGGTTGGCACCGGTATTAAACATGCTCACGCAGACTATCACGAGCAAGACATTCGTGGACTAGGTAACATAATTAACGGCGCGAAAGGCATAGAAATCACGGCTCGGGAAGGCTATATCGATTTAAGCCAGTAGGTAGTATGCCAATTTTATTGGGGGGAAATCCTGCAACGACATCTGAAAATAATCTGAATAAAAGCTGGTTACAGCGAATAGCAGATATATTTAGTAATGAACGTTCATCAGTACATAATTGCCATGGACTAGGGCAAAGACAATGCGTTATTGATGGATATCGAACAGAGAAAGAGCTAAAAATGGGAAATGAGCAAACCATTTTTAATTTAAATAAATCAAAAGGAGAATGATATGAAGATTCTATTTTTTATATTTGGTTTGCTAACAATCAATGCTTGTTCTTTTGGAGGATTTCAACCTCCACCACCACATGATCATTGGCAGCTACATAACGAGAAAGCATTATTTCCGAACTCAGATCCTGATGTTTTAACTAAATATCTTGCTAGAAGAAAAAAAGATATGAAGGATTGCGGTATGGATTTTGTCAGTGGTGAAAGTGATAACGAAGAAGTAAACCTTTGCTTGGAAAGTAAGGGGTGGTATCTGAAAGGAGGACCAATTTGTGAAGAAAGAACAATGTGGAATAGACCAATATGTATCCAATGGCGAAAAAAACACAGCAAACTTGATGCTAAGCCTTGGGGATTATAAATAGTAATAACAGTAAAAAAGAGGATAAATGATGGCTTATCATGTTTCTTTAGTTAATACGGATAAGAAAGATATTTCTTATAAACTAATCATGAATAAAGAAAAGTTTAGAGAGTTTTTATTTAAAGAATTCAACATGAAGGAAGAGATAAATAAAAATGGAACTTTAGAGTTTTATTATGATAAAGATGATCCTTCTTTTACTATTTTTTATACTGAAGGTATTGAAGGTGAATATTACATTAATACCACGAATGATAAGCATATAGAAAAGCTAATTTCTATTGCTGAAAAGTTAAATGATGGTACTAGAGTTAGAGGAGATGAAGGGGAGACATATAACTCTTTAGAGGATACATATATCCATTCTGATGATGAATATTTATTTAAAAATACAACAAAGGAAAAAGGTTTTTATTTTCTTAGAAATCCTTCTATAAAAATAGGTATTGTTATAGGGATTATTGTTTGTCTTATACAAATTTTATTTTTTAAATAGTAGCTCTTATAACTAGTTTAATTTAAATCTGCGCCACCTTATTTGGGTTGAAGTTTATATAATGAGAATATGCTATTTTTAAGCTCAGATCCTAAAGCCGCATATAAATATCTTAGTAAGAAAAAAAAGATATGGAAGATTGTGGTATGGATTTTGTCATTGGTGAAAGTGATGATCTGAAAGTAAATCTTTGCTTCGAAAAAAAAGAATGGTGCTTAGAGGGCAGACCTGTCTGTGGAAATACAATAATGTGGGATAAACCTCTTTGTGTTCAATGGCGAAAAAAAACACTGCAAACCGTATGCTAAGCCTTGGTAATAAGTTACAAGAGCATTGAAATATCTTCCCAAAATATATTGCTTTGGGGCGATAGATTTATATGCCTTTCAACATTTGAAAAGCATATAATTTAAAATCTTTAGATACAAAGTGCAGTCAATTTTCACAGAGTTTTAAAACCTCTCAAAAATTGACCGCACTTTTGTATTTTCAAAGATGCTTATATTAAGAAAACCTTATAATTTCACATCCAACTTCGCGTAAGCACGTTCTACTTTTTCTAATGCTTTTTCTACGGAAATATCACGAGCGAGTAAGACACCTAAACGGCGATGGCTATTGACTTCGCCTTTGCAGTACAAAAAATATCATGATTAAAGATGATGCGGAGTAATTAAAACATACAGGCAAAACGGTGCAAGAAGAGATTGCTGAGATTAAAACCGATATCACTACATAGAGTGCGCCAAGTCAAAGTGGTAAATTAGAGAAGCGTTTTAATAAAGATGATGTTCAAAAAGAACTTGATTTCCAACGTGAGGTGACAGAGAAATTTGGAC
>NZ_JH591076.1:0-3955 GCF_000242295.1 Haemophilus sp. oral taxon 851 str. F0397 | reverse complement strand
CAGCGGAAGTGGTGGCTTCAGGATTATCACCTGCGGTGAATAACCAAATTAAGAAAGCGACCACAGATGCAAAAGGTAATGTAAATACCGCTCTCAATTTGACAGCTCATGCACTTTGGGGCGCGGTAGAGGCTTATGCAGGCAATCGTAATGTTGCTGCGGGCGCGGCGGGTGCTGCAGGTGGGGAGGCTGCAGCTCATTTCCTTGCCTCGACACTTTACAATAAATCACCTGAAAAGCTTAGCGAAGAAGAAAAACGTACGGTATCGTCTTTAAGCCAAGTAGCAGCAGGTATTGCTGGTGGTAGTTTATCAGATAGTTCTGATGGAGCGATTATTGCGGCTAAGACGGCGAAAGATTCAGTGGAGAATAACAGCATGGCTGATAACGTTCATCCTAGTGATGAGCGTAAGCAAAACATTGAAATGTATGCCAAGGTTTTATTCAATGGAGATGAAGATAAAGCTAAAGAATATCAAGAAGGCCTAGAGATTGCAGAGGCTAAAGGGCAAATTGATAGTGTTAAAGAAACAGCAGATGCAGTTGTTAATTTAGATGATACTGTTGTGTCTTTATGGGAAGCAATCTCAAATCCAGAGAAAACCTATAATAATGTTGTGGTTTCGTTGAAAGATTGGGATGAGGCTTATGCGCTTGCCCTTCAAGAGAATCCAAAACTCGCGGGTGAAATGCAAGGCTACCGCCAAGGCAAAATGAAAGGTGTTTCGACTGGAGGCGTGGTTCTAAGTGGTGCGGGATTGGGGATAGCTAAGTCTATTGCCAAATTAAAAAATGGCACGATTGATGTAGCTCATTCAGGTATTAATGTCGCGAAGATAAAACCTAAAACTTGTTCTTTCCGTGGTGACATGGAAGTAAAAACAGAGCAAGGTTATAAGCCGATAGCGTCTATTAAAGTGGGTGATAAGGTTTATGCGAAAAATGAACTGACAGGACAAATGACCTATCAGCGTGTACAAGCGCACTACAACAACCCGTATGATTTTACGGTATATGTAGAAGTGATTGATGAACAGGGTAAACAGCAAACCATTGTTTCAAACAAAATTCATCCATTCTTTACCCAGGTAAATCAAGGTGAGCTAGTACCGAGTTCTGAGGGGCATCACTACAAAGGAGAAATCCAAAACGCTCAGTGGGTAGATGCACAAAATCTGAAAGCGGGTTATAAACTGTTATCAGAAAATAATCACTGGCAAACTGTGAAAGGTGTTAGCATCAAGGCTGAGAAGTTAAGTGCGTATAACCTGACAGTTGAAAATGACCATACTTACTTCATTAAAGGAGCGAATTCTGACCTTGATGGCGTTTGGGTGCATAATGATTGTTGGCATGCTTTACCTGACGGAGCTAAACGAGTAAAAGATATTGATGGATATAATACATATCAATTTAAAGATCACAGTGGAAATGATGTTATAGTTATTCAAAAATCTAAAAATAGATTTGAGACTTTAGATCATTTTGGAGTAGAAGTCACATTGCCGAAACAGCATAGTTGGGAAGCAGCAAGAAATTTAGCTTTAACTAAAGTTGGAGATCTTGGGATAGATTCTAAGCCATTCATAGGAACTTTAGCTGTTAGTGATGGATATGGAAAAGTTGTAGGTAGAATATCATCTGATGGGAAAAAAGGGTGGCGATTAGATTATGATCCAAAGAAAGGAATGCATATTAATGTTTTTGACTACACTAAAGGAAAAGGTGATAAGGCTATTAAGGAGGTAATCCCATTTAATGGAAATAAAGATGATTTTAATCGATATCTTAAACAATTAAATAAATAAGGATTCATATGACATTATTTGATGAATGTAAAGAGGCTTTATCGGAGAATTTCCACCTTCTGTCTGAAGATGAAAAGGAACAAGTTCTAAAAGAGTTTTATACATACCCATTTGAATATGGAAGTATAGATAAAGATAGTAAGAAAATAAAAATATTGGATCTTGATAGGTTAATTGAATTAATTGAAAAGAAAATAATTAACCAAAATGTTTATGTTTTAGCAGATATAAACGATGTTCCAGTATTTAAAACTAATTTACTATTAGCGCTAGATAAATTAGATGATATTTCTGCTTTATCAACAAGAGTTTTTATTCTTGGTATTGGGTATTTAGCTCAGGTTGTTTCTAGAAATCCACCTTTAGACATTGTAATTCCAATAAATGGAGATATAAGTAAATTTTTGTAAAACGTTTTAGACGGTTTGATAGAGCTAAAGTGCGGTTAATTTTCAAAGAGTTTTTAAACTTCTTAAAAATTGACTGCACTTTTTAACATATATGCATCTTGCAGAGTCAGTGATTGGTAGTGAAGCAAGTGTAGGTGGTAATCACCTTAAGACAAAATATTCAGGATAGGAGCATAGGTGATTATCTCTTGCAGCTAAAGAGTTAAATTGGAGTCAAAAACAATTTAATGATTATGTAAATGCAAGACCTAATAAATTTAGGTTAGAAAATATGTCTGAAAATCGAAGTCATAGAAATGAGATGCCTGGTAAAGATGATATTGAACGAATTGTTCGTGATATGAAAAACTTTGAAAGAGGAAAATAAATGAATAATAAGTTAGAGATGGGCATAAAAATTTTAGATGCAATGGATTCTGGTGATTTAACTTTATTGGAAGAGCTTTTTCAAAATAAAGAAAGGAATATCATGGAAGTAACTCCTGTAGAGCATTGGAATTGGTTGCATAAAGCCTTATTAGGATTTGAGTCAAATAAACCATCTTCTGATGTTATTAATTATCTAATTAATAAGGGTATAGATATTAATGCTCAGGATATATATGAAATGACTCCTTTGCATTATGCATTACGAAGTAAAAATGCTGAGGTGGCGATAGCGTTGCTCAAAGCTGGAGCAAATCCTAATTTACCGAACCAAGATGGTTTAATCCCTTTATCTATGATTGGATATATCCCAGAGAGATTGGATGTTTTAGAGCTTATGCTTCAAAAAGGGGCAAATGTGCATTATTTAGTAAATGAGGATGAAACTATTCTTGAAAGTTATAAACCTACAGAGAATGAGCCTCAATTAAAACCAATTTATGAATTAATGAAAAAGTATTCTTAGAATTTAATGTTTGAAAGTGCGGTCAATTTTCAAAGAGTTTTAAAACCTCTTTAAATTGACCGCACTTTTTGTGTTTTAAATATAGGCTTTGTAGTATTTTTAAGCAAAATTTGATGTAACATTATAAGTTTTATTAATAGCTTAAAAAGAGCAAATCACGTACGCATACTGAAGGAAAAACCATTTTAGTACCGGCAGCATTACACATTCAGATATTGAAAATCACTCAAATTATAGTGGCAGCAGTTTTGGTGTGAGTGGCAGTGTGTCAGCTAACTTTGAAACACCATTTGGAGAGAATGGTGCAGCTCAAAGTACAAAACAAGCCACGGATAAAGATGGTAATCTGCTTTATACCGATAAAAATAGCAACACAACTGTTAATTCTAAAGGAGTAGATGGAAAAGAGAACACCAAGAAATTAGCTGAAGGCAAGGAATCTCTCCAATTCTCTTATGGCATGGGCTATGGTAAAGATTCCGATAGCCAATCTAGCACAACAAAAAGTGGTATTAATACACAAAATATCATTATTAAAGATGAAGCAGAGCAATTAAAACGTACAGGTAAAACGGTACAAGAAGAGATTGCTGCGATAAAAACCGATATCACTACAGAGAGTGCACAAAGCCAAAGTGGCAAATTAGAGAATCGTTTTAATAAAGATGATGTTCAAAAAGAACTCGATTTCCAACGTGAGGTGACAGAGAAATTTGGACCAAATGTCGCGGAAGCAGGAAGTTTGCTTGCTAATAAATTTGGCGAAGAAGCGAAAGCGAAGCGTCATGAAGCCGCAATTGCGTTAGAAGAAGCAGAAAAAGCCAAGGCAGAAAACAACAACGAAA
>NZ_JH591075.1:0-8116 GCF_000242295.1 Haemophilus sp. oral taxon 851 str. F0397 | reverse complement strand
TTGTAAAAATATTTAAAAAAATGATCTTTTGATTAAAGCGCAAGCGATTAGAGCAAAATATAGATATTTTGAGCTATTTTTTTAAACGTTTTAAAATTCTAGGCAGATCAACTATAGAATCTAACACATAATCAGCTACTCTCTCGCCTTCCTCTGTTACTGGTTTACCTGTACGAACCAATACGTTCATTTTCACCTTCGCACCAATTCCCGCTTTTAGATCTTCAACTTTATCTCCAACCATAATAGATTGCGTAGGATCGATCTTTAATTCCTTGATCGCTTGCAATAGCATGCCAGGTTTAGGTTTCCGGCAATCACAGTCTTCTTTATATTCACCTTTTCCCTCAGGATGATGTGGGCAATAATAAATACCATCCAGATCCACATCTTGTTCAGCCAATGACCAATCCATCCATTCTGTTAACTGTAAAAACTGCTCCTCAGAAAAATAACCACGCGCAATTCCAGATTGATTGGTAATCAACACCAACATATATCCCATTTTCTTTAATTCTCGCAATGCATCAATCGCACCATCAATAAACTTAAAGTTATCAATTTCGTGTACATAACCGTAATCAATATTTAACGTACCATCGCGATCTAAAAAAATAGCCTTATTCATTCTCTTACCTTTCATACGTATCAAATTGACGAAAATTATCTATTTAATCCAAGCAATTAGCAAATATAACTCATAACCAATCTGTCTAAAAAAGATAATCTGACATATTGACATAGCAATCTAGACGTCTAGAATACCGAAACAGATTTAAAAACAGTAAATAAAAAGGGCTTATATGATTAAGCTAAGCAATATAACGAAGATTTTTGAGCTGCCTAGCAAGAAATTGACTGCGCTTGATAATGTCTCATTAAACATCGAAAAAGGTCAAATTTGCGGAGTAATTGGCGCATCTGGCGCAGGAAAAAGTACATTAATTCGATGTGTAAACTTATTAGAAAAACCAACTAGCGGTTCCGTTATTGTGGACGGTGTAGAATTAACAGGACTTTCTGATCGCGAGTTAGTACGTGCTCGTCGTCAAATTGGAATGATTTTTCAGCATTTCAATTTACTAAGTTCTCGCACCGTATTTGAAAACGTGGCATTACCCTTAGAATTGGAAGGTGAGCCAAAAGCAAAAATCCAAGAAAAAATTACCGCACTTTTAGAGCTTGTTGGTCTAAGTGAAAAACGTGATGCTTACCCAAGTAATCTTTCGGGTGGGCAAAAACAACGTGTAGCCATTGCACGCGCCTTAGCCAGCGATCCTAAAGTCTTATTATGTGATGAAGCCACTAGCGCATTAGATCCTGCAACGACACAATCTATTCTGAAATTATTAAAAGAAATTAACCGCACTTTAGGTATTACGATTTTGTTAATTACCCATGAAATGGAAGTTGTTAAACAGATTTGTGATCAAGTTGCCGTTATTGATCAAGGTCGCCTAGTTGAACAAGGTACTGTCGGTGAAATTTTTGCAAATCCTAAAACAGAATTAGCACAAGAGTTTATTCGTTCGACCTTCCACATCAGTCTACCTGATGAATATTTAGAAAATCTTACTGATACGCCGAAACACAGCAAAGCGTATCCAATTATCAAATTTGAGTTTACGGGTCGCTCAGTCGATGCACCGTTACTTTCTCAAGCATCAAAAAAATTTGGTGTGGAGCTAAGTATCTTAACCTCACAAATTGATTATGCTGGAGGCGTGAAATTTGGTTATACCATTGCTGAAGTAGAAGGCGACGAAGATGCTATTACACAAACCAAAGTTTATTTGATGGAAAACAATGTGCGCGTGGAGGTACTTGGTTATGTTCAATGATTTTTTTGCAACATTCAGCCAACAATTAACATCTCAAATGTGGGGTGTTGTCGCAACAGCAACTTATGAAACTATTTATATCAGCTTTGCATCTACTTTACTTGCCGTAGTAGTCGGCGTGCCTGTTGGTGTATGGACTTTCTTAACTGGAAAAAATGAGATTTTACAAAATAACCGCACTCATTTTGTGTTAAACACGATTATTAATATCGGGCGCTCTATTCCATTTATTATTTTACTCTTAATCTTATTACCTGTAACACGTTTCATCGTGGGAACTGTATTAGGTACAACGGCAGCAATTATTCCATTAAGCATTTGTGCGATGCCATTCGTGGCTCGCTTAACTGCTAATGCATTAATGGAAATTCCAAATGGTTTAACCGAAGCTGCTCAAGCAATGGGGGCTACTAAATGGCAAATTGTACGTAAATTCTATTTGCCAGAAGCACTACCTACACTCATTAATGGCATCACCCTCACGCTGGTCACTTTAGTTGGTTACTCGGCAATGGCGGGGACGCAAGGCGGCGGTGGCTTAGGTAGCCTAGCTATCAACTACGGCGTATATCGCAATATGCCTTATGTCACTTGGGTGGCAACCATTATTATTGTGCTATTCGTTATGATTAGCCAAAAACTCGGCGATACACTGGCTAAAAAAGTGGATCATCGTTAATTAAACACAACTCTTAACTTAAACAGGAAGGAAATCCTATGAAATTAAAACAACTTTTTGCAATCACTGCAATCGCATCAGCTCTCGTTTTAACAGGCTGTAAAGAAGATAAAAAACCTGAAGCTGCAGCTGCACCACTTAAAATCAAAGTCGGCGTGATGTCTGGTCCTGAGCACCAAGTTGCAGAAATTGCAGCAAAAGTCGCTAAAGAAAAATATGGTTTAGACGTTCAATTCGTTGAATTCAATGACTACGCATTACCAAATGAGGCGGTATCTAAAGGTGATTTAGATGCAAACGCAATGCAACATAAACCTTATTTAGATGAAGATGCAAAAGCGAAAAATTTAAATAACTTAGTCATCGTGGGTAATACTTTCGTTTATCCATTAGCGGGTTATTCTAAAAAAATCAAAAATGTGAATGAATTACAAGAAGGTGCTAAAGTTGTTATTCCTAACGATCCAACAAACCGTGGCCGTGCATTAATTCTTCTTGAAAAACAAGGCTTAATCAAATTAAAAGATGCAAATAACCTTCTTTCAACTGTATTAGATATTGTTGAAAATCCGAAAAAATTAAACATCACTGAAGTAGATACTTCTGTTGCGGCACGCGCATTAGACGATGTTGATTTAGCTGTAGTAAACAATACTTATGCGGGTCAAGTAGGCTTAAATGCTCAAGATAACGGTGTATTTGTAGAAGATAAAGATTCTCCATATGTGAACATTATTGTTTCTCGTACCGATAACAAAGACAGCAAAGCTGTTCAAGACTTCGTAAAATCTTATCAAACAGAAGAAGTTTACCAAGAAGCTAAAAAACACTTTAAAGATGGTGTTGTAAAAGGTTGGTAATTTCTACCGCACTTTAGCTCATTACTAAATCCCTTGCTCTGCAAGGGATTTTTTATATCTTATCTTCTAATTTCCTAAAATTAAAGATCACATAAGTAACAATACCTTGATAAATTCAGGGCATGAAAAAACCGCACTATAGAAGTGCGGTAATTTTTTTAATTATCCCTAATCAAGGATTAATGTATTTTTTCTACTTGACCAAATTCTAGTTCAACAGGTGTAGCACGACCAAAGATTGATACAGAAACTTTTAAGCGACCTTTTTCATAATCCACTTCTTCTACTGTACCATTAAAGTCTGCAAATGGACCTTCCGCCACACGAACCTCTTCACCAGGATGATACTCATTGCGGTGACGTGGTTTATCTGTAGTCTGTTCTAATCGATTTAAAATAGCATCCGCTTCTCGTTTAGAAATTGGCGCTGGTTTATCAGGTGTACCACCAATGAATCCCATAACACGCGGAACACTTTTCACCAAGTGCCATGTTTCATCATTCATTTCCATTTCTACGAGCACATAGCCAGGGAAAAACTTACGTTCGCTTTTACGACGTTTACCTGCAACATTCTCAACAACTTCTTCAGTTGGAACTAACACTTCACCAAATTGGTCTTCCATTTGTTGCTGTTTAATGTATTCACGCAAAGTTAAAGCCACTCGGCTTTCAAAACCAGAAAACGCCTGTAATACATACCAACGTTTTTTTGATACAGTTGTTTCTTCAGTCATTTTAGAATCTCAAATCAGTTAAGAAATTAATTACTGTGACAATAATCGAATCTGTCGCCCAGAAAAATAAGGATGCAATGATTGTTACCCCAATTACGATTAATGTAGTTTGACGCGCTTCTTGGCGACTTGGCCATACCACTTTTTGCGCTTCTATTTTTGAATCTTTAAAGAATGTACGAGCTTTTGTACCTTGATTAGTAATTGCTGCAAATGCAAAAGCAATCACTAACGCAATGACTACACCCACTACACGAATAGGTAATGAATATACTTTTTGGAAATAAACATTACCAATTGCAGCTGCCGCAAAAAAGACTGCGACTAAAATCCAAAGAAGGGTATTTAATCCTTTAGATTTACCTTCTACCACCGTTTCTGGTGCATTTTTCTTTTTATCAACAATTTCAGTTGCCATAAATTGAATCCGTTATTTACTTAGGAAAATAAGAATAAAGTTATAAGAACGTGCGATTGTAGCATTTTCTTTTCGCCTTGCCTATTGAAAATCATTAAGCAAAATAGAAAACATCGGGAAAAACAACCCCACTTTTCTATTAAGAATGATATTCTAATTTTGGAGCGGTATTATCTACAATGGTACTTTCATCCACGACTACTTTACGTAAATTTTCGATAGATGGTAAATCATACATCGTATCCAGCAATACAGCCTCGACAATAGAACGTAAACCACGTGCGCCGGTTTTTCTTTCAAGCGCTTTCTTCGCCATTGCTTTTAAAGCTTCTGGAGTGAATTCTAACTCCACATTTTCAAGTCCAAATAAAGCTTGATATTGTTTAGTTAAGGCATTTTTAGGCTGTGTAAGAATTTGCACAAGAGCTTCTTCATCTAATTCACTTAGTGGAGAAATCATTGGTAAACGCCCAATAAATTCTGGAATTAAACCAAACTTCATTAAATCATCTGGTTCTACTTGGCGAAATAATTCAGAAAGAGACTTTTCTTCTTCATCCTTTTCTACTTTCGCACTAAAACCGATGCTCGTACTTGTTTGTGTACGTTTACTGATAATTTTATCCAATCCCGCAAATGCCCCTCCGCAGATAAAGAGAATTTTTGACGTGTCCAATTTCACCATTTCTTGCTGCGGATGTTTACGCCCGCCTTGAGGAGGAATAGAAGCCACTGTACCTTCAATGAGTTTTAACAAAGCTTGTTGTACACCTTCACCTGATACATCTCGAGTAATTGATGCGCCTTCCGATTTACGGCTAATTTTATCGATTTCATCAATATAGATAATGCCTTGCTCAGCTTTTTCAGTATTATACTCACAATTTTGTAAAAGCTTCTGTAGGACATTTTCTACATCTTCACCCACATAGCCAGCCTCAGTCAATGTCGTTGCGTCAGCCATCGCAAAAGGCACATTTAAGCGACGAGCTAATGTTTGAGCAAGCAATGTTTTACCACTACCTGTTGGTCCAATAAGCAAGATATTACTTTTACCGAGCTCAACATCATTATTTTCATGATTAGTTCGTAAGCGTTTATAATGATTGTAAACTGCGACAGAAAGCACTTTTTTCGCATAATCTTGGCCAATAACATAATCATCTAAATGAGCACGAATTTCGTGAGGAGTAGGTAATTTCTCCTCATTTTCTGCCGCACTTTCGTCTACACTTTCATCATTACTTTCTTCAAGCATTGAATGACAAAGTTCAATACACTCATTGCAAATATAGCCGTCTGCACCAGCAATTAATTTATCTACTTCGCCTTTTTCTTTTCCGCAAAAAGAGCAATGTAAATCTTTATCTTTGTCTGACATGTGTTTCCTTAACGTTTAATTAAAATTTCATCAACTAAACCATACGCTTTTGCTTCTTCAGCTGACATAAAGTTGTCGCGATCTGTATCTTTCTCAATTCGTTCGATACTTTGCCCAGTATGGAATGCTAGACGATCGTTTAAGGTGTGTTTAATTTTCAAAATTTCTTGTGCATGAATTTGAATATCGGATGCTTGACCACGGAAACCTCCCAAAGGTTGGTGAATCATCACTCGCGCATTTGGTAACGCGGCTCGTTTGCCCGCGGTTCCGCCAGCAAGCAAGAATGCACCCATTGAGCATGCCTGACCGATACAAAGTGTACGAATATCTGGCTTAATAAATTGCATTGTGTCGTAAATAGCCATACCTGCGGTCACAGAACCACCGGGAGAGTTGATATAGATATTGATATCTTTAGTTGGATCTTCTGACTCTAAAAAAAGCAGCTGTGCCACAATGAGATTTGCCATACGATCTTCTACTTCACCACTGAGGAAGATCACACGCTCTTTTAATAAACGGGAATAAATGTCGTATGAACGCTCGCCACGCGAAGTCTGTTCAACAACCATAGGAATTACACTCATTTTCTTACCTTTTTCACTAAAATTGCTAATTATTTTACTCTAAATAACCTACAAATAAAAATGCGGTCGCTTTTGTTAAAAAGAGCGACCGCACTTTTATTCAATCATAACGATATTAATTAATCATTATGCTTGTGGATTCATAATTTCATCAAACGAAGAAACTTTTTCAGTAACTTGAGCTTTAGCAAGTACTGCATCCACCGCTTGTTCTTCTAATACTACATTACGAATATTGTTCATTAACTCTTCGTTTTTACTATAGTATTCAACAACCTCAGCTGGTTGCTCGTAAGCTGATGCAATATCTGCAATCATGGCTTTAGCACGTTCTTCATCAGCTTTTAATTCATTAGATTTAATCACTTCAGAGAATAATAAACCTACTTGAACACGACGAGTTGCCTCCGCTTCAAATAATTCACGTGGTAACTGTGCAGCTTGTTGTGCATTACCGCCAAAACGTTGAGCAGCTTGATTGCGTAATACATTAATTTCTTCTTCTACTGCAGAAGCTGGAACTTCAATTGGATTTTGTTCAATTAACCCATTGATTACTTGTTGTTTAACACGTGAAACTAATGCATTTTTCAATTCACGCTCCATATTCTTACGAATTTCTACACGTAAATCTGCAACAGATTTAGTATTCGGACCGAACTTAGCAACAAACTCATCTGTTAACTCAGGTAACACCATGTTTTCTACTTTTTTCAAGGTGATTGCAAATTTTGCCGCCTTACCTTTTAAGTTTTCTGCATGGTATTCAGCAGGGAAAGTTACATTAATATCAAATTGCTCACCTGCTTTATGGCCTACGATACCATCTTCAAAACCAGGAATCATACGACCTTGTCCCATAAATAATACGAAGTCAGATGCTTTACCGCCTTCAAACTCTTCGCCATCTACAGAACCAACAAAATCAATAGTTACGCGATCATCTGCTTCCGCTGCAGAGTCGGTTTCTGCCCAAGTTGCTTGTTGTTTACGTAACACATCAACCATTTTATCAATATCAGCTTCTGTGATTTCAACAGTTGGTTTTTCAACTTTAATATTCTCTAAACCTTGTAACTTAACTTCTGGATAAATTTCAAAAGTTGCGGTGAAAACTAGATCTTTACCTTCTTCAAAAGTTTCAATACCAAAAGTTGGACGACCTGCAATATTAATCTTTTCTGCAATCACGGCATCAAAAAAATGACGTGGTAATAAATCGTTTAATACATCTTGACGGATTGATGCACCGAAACGTTGTTCGATAATATGAGCAGGAACATGGCCTTTACGGAAACCATCTACACGCACATTTTTTGATGCACGTTTAAATTCTTCACGAACTGCTTTAGATACAGTTTCAGCTGGAACGGTGATCGCTACACGGCGTTCTAAACCTTGAGTTGTTTCAATATTTAATGACATTTGTTACCTCAATTAATTTGCACTCGGTAAAAATCCACACCGAACACGTTTGTTAAATAAAATAAGATGCTCAATTATAACGAAAGAAATGTAACCAGTCGATAAAATACTGATTAAAAAATCACATTTTGATAACTTTCAAATATCACCTATAAACAAAAAGTGCGGAGAATTTTCCCCGCACT
>NZ_JH591074.1:0-629 GCF_000242295.1 Haemophilus sp. oral taxon 851 str. F0397 | reverse complement strand
TTCAACTGAGCCACATTTACAGCGTCAGTATCTGCCACACCTGTTTTCACACCACCAACAATATTGTTACCCATGTTAATGGTTGCGCCACTTCCTACGGTAAATTTGCCATTTGGATTTACCACAAACTCATTTGAGGTTACTTTGTTGAACGTAACATCGTTATCCGTTGCAAAGGTAAAGTTTGCACCATCACGTTTCACGCGTAAGTTTTTACCCGCTTTCAGGGTTAACTTATCGCCCGCACCCATGGCTTGGCCATCAGCGTCATCTGCGTCATTAGTTTTCGCATTATCTGCAATCTCACCACCGTTGTTATCGGCTTTAGCAAACCATTTCGCTTTATTGATTGCATTAGCCACATTGTTTACTGTAGCGACCTTATTCTCATCGTTAGGTTTTGCTTGAACTTGACCTTTTTTCTTCGCGTTATCACCTGTTGTTGTAGTGACCTCTTCAATCGCACCTGTCACTGCATGCAATGTGCCACCCGCTTTACTTATGGTGGTGTCATCAACATTGACATCAAGTTTGTAGTCTTTTGCACCTGCAGCGTTTGTACCAGTGCTATCGATAGTGATAGGGCTGTTATCATTTAATTTAGATACACTTGCTTGCGTGTTGGTGTC
>NZ_JH591073.1:0-1266 GCF_000242295.1 Haemophilus sp. oral taxon 851 str. F0397 | reverse complement strand
AATGTCTAAAGAAAAATTTGAACGTACAAAACCGCACGTAAACGTGGGTACAATCGGCCACGTTGACCACGGTAAAACAACTTTAACAGCAGCAATCACTACCGTATTATCTAAACACTACGGTGGTGCAGCTCGTGCATTCGACCAAATCGATAACGCGCCAGAAGAAAAAGCGCGTGGTATCACCATCAACACTTCACACGTTGAATACGATACAGCAACTCGTCACTACGCACACGTTGACTGTCCGGGACACGCCGACTATGTTAAAAACATGATTACTGGTGCGGCACAAATGGATGGTGCTATCTTAGTAGTAGCAGCAACTGATGGTCCAATGCCACAAACTCGTGAGCACATCTTATTAGGTCGCCAAGTAGGTGTCCCATACATCATCGTATTCTTAAACAAATGCGACATGGTAGATGACGAAGAGTTATTAGAATTAGTAGAAATGGAAGTTCGTGAACTTCTTTCTCAATATGACTTCCCAGGTGACGATACGCCAATCGTACGTGGTTCTGCATTACAAGCATTAAACGGCGTAGCAGAATGGGAAGAAAAAATCCTTGAATTAGCAAACCACTTAGATACTTACATCCCAGAGCCAGAGCGTGCGATTGACCAACCATTCCTTCTTCCAATCGAAGATGTGTTCTCAATCTCAGGTCGTGGTACAGTAGTAACTGGTCGTGTAGAACGTGGTATCATCCGTACTGGTGATGAAGTAGAAATCGTAGGTATCAAAGATACAGCGAAAACAACAGTAACTGGTGTTGAAATGTTCCGTAAATTACTTGACGAAGGTCGTGCAGGTGAAAACATCGGTGCATTATTACGTGGTACAAAACGTGAAGAAATCGAACGTGGTCAAGTATTAGCGAAACCAGGTTCAATCACACCACATACTGACTTCGAATCAGAAGTGTACGTATTATCAAAAGAAGAAGGTGGTCGTCATACTCCATTCTTCAAAGGTTACCGTCCACAATTCTATTTCCGTACAACTGACGTAACTGGTACTATCGAATTACCAGAAGGCGTGGAAATGGTAATGCCTGGTGATAACATCAAGATGACAGTAAGCTTAATCCACCCAATCGCGATGGACCAAGGTTTACGTTTTGCAATCCGTGAAGGTGGCCGTACAGTAGGTGCTGGCGTTGTAG
Organism: Haemophilus sp. oral taxon 851 str. F0397; assembly: GCF_000242295.1. NCBI lineage: Bacteria > Pseudomonadati > Pseudomonadota > Gammaproteobacteria > Pasteurellales > Pasteurellaceae > Haemophilus > Haemophilus sp. oral taxon 851. The sequence goes on along the minus strand of NZ_JH591073.1, from coordinate 97 downwards.
CGAAAATCATCAAATAATTGATGTATTCTTGAATGTCCTAAAGACAGAAAGAAGACAAAAGAAAGTGCGGGGAAAATTCTCCGCACTTTTTGTTTAT